>NZ_CP104964.1:300000-532786 GCF_025452235.1 Devosia neptuniae | reverse complement strand
TGCTCGCCTCAGTCGCTGCACCAACATCTCCCTAGCCGAAATGAAGACTGAGAGGACGTACGGCCGTGTCGACTGATGGTCGCGCGCTGACGCAGGCGTCGACGTGGACGCCACCAACCCGAGGTACTCAAATGACCCCACGTATAGCACTTGCCGCAGTTCTGCTGGCAATCGCGGCCAACCCGGTCTTCGCCCAATCAGATCAGGAAAGACTGATGCCCGATATCCAGTATCCCGAGACCAAACGTATCGATGTGATTGAGAACCATTTTGGTCATGAGATCGTCGACCCCTATCGCTGGCTCGAAGCCGATCCCGCTCACAACGCTGACGTCGCAGAGTGGATTGCGGCGCAGAATGCGGTGACCGATGACTACCTCGAGCGCCTGCCCGGGCGTGACATCCTTCGTAAAAGGATGACCGAGTTGCTGAGTTACGAACGCTATAGCGAACCGCCGATCAAGCGTGGAAGCCGCTATTTCTTCACGCGCAATGATGGCGTGGCCAACCAGGCCTCGCTCTTCTTCCGTGAAGGAGGGGCCGACGTCGACCGGCTTCTGATCGATCCCAATCTCTGGTCGGACGACAATGCCGACGCTCTCGGAGAATGGAGTGTTTCAGATGACGGCAAACTGTTGGCCTATGGGGTCCAGACCGGTGGCACGGACTGGCGGACGATCAAGGTCCTCGACGTGGAAACTGGTGAGGTTCTCGAAGATACCGTGCGATGGGCCCGCTACACGCGACTGGCCTGGGTACCGGACGGATCGGGCTTCTTCTATTCCCGTAGCCCTGAACCAGAAGCCGGGGTGGCAACTAGTGCTAATGTCACGAACCACGCTGTGTATTTTCATGCCTTGGGAACCGCTCAGGAAAAGGACCGCCTTATCTATTCGACCCCGGAAACCCACGGGTACTTGCACATTGCAGAACGGGTCAAGGACGGACGCTACCTGACAATTTACTCTACGCCCGGGACCAATGAGAACGCCCTGACGGTGGTGGATCTGGAAGACCGTGACTGGACACCGCGCCCTGTCGTGACTGATTGGGCTGCCCAATGGACGGTGTTTGCTAACGACGGTACCAAGTTGATGCTGATCACAACCGATGGTGCCGAACGCCGCCGTGTCGTCTCGCTCGATCTTGCCGAAGACGAGCCAGAACCCGTCGAGATTGTGGGTGAAGCGGACGGTAGCGCCGTTCTCAACGACATCGCGCTTCTCGGCGACAAGCTCCTGATCACTTACCTTGTTGATGCCAAGTCTGAAATCCGCCGTTTCAAAGCTGATGGCACGCCGGATGGAGCGGTTGAACTGCCGGGCATCGGCACCGCAGGTGGCCTCTTCGGAAGCGCCAATGAGGATGAAGCGTTCTTCGTCTTCAACAGCTTCAACGCGCCGCTCACCGTTTACCGCTATGACGCCAACGACGATACTGTGAAGACCTGGGCCGAGCCCGACGTCCCGGCGGATCTCAGCCGCTTTGTGGTCGAGCAGCGGTTCTTCCGATCCAAGGATGGCACCCAAGTGCCCATGTTCATCGTTCGCCGCCGTGATGTGACCGAAGCCGCTCCCACATTGCTCTATGGCTATGGCGGGTTCGGAATCAGCGTGCTGCCCCAGTACAACTCTCTTCGGCTCGCCTGGGTCGAGCAGGGTGGCGTCTTCGCTGTGGCCAATATCAGGGGCGGGGGCGAATACGGTCAGGCCTGGCACACTGCCGGACAGCGCCTGGACAAGCAGAATGTCTTTGACGACTTCATCGCTGCCGGAGAATTCCTGAAGAATGAAGGCATAGCGACCAGGAGCGGCCTAGCCATTCAGGGCGAGTCAGGCGGCGGACTGCTTGTTGGTGCCGTCACCAACCAACGACCCGATCTGTTTGATGCCGTTCTGCCTGGTGTCGGTGTGATGGATATGCTCCGTTATCACAAGTTCACCGGTGGCGCCCTCTGGTCGGCTGAGTATGGAAGTCCGGATGACCACGGCCAGTTCAGCAACCTTCTCTCCTATTCACCCTATCATGCGATCAAAGACGGCACCGACTACCCGGCCATTCTGGTGACCACGGCCGACGCCGATGACCGCGTCGTACCAGCACACAGCTTCAAATATGTCGCGGCCCTACAAGCAGCCGAACTTGGCTCGAAACCGCATCTTGCTCGCATCGAGACGCGTGCAGGTCACGGCGGCGGCATGCCCTTGGACAAGCTGATCGATCAGCACGCGGACATGTGGGCCTTCGCCGCTCGCTGGACGGGGCTTGAGATCAGGCCCCTTGATTGAAACGTCGATCAAGTGCGCCGCGCAGAAGAAGGCTCTTCTGCGCGGCACGATACGAATATTTCGGCGAATTTCAGCGTCAGATCGTCGGCTTGCTTACCGGAAATCCCACAACCGATATTATGCGAATCGAAGCAAAGGCGTTTCCCCGTTGGTGACGGCAGCTCTGCGCCCCAATTCGGCCATTGCCGTTGTAACCGCCCCTGCCCCAGAGCGGAACTGAGCAAGGCAGAGCACTCCGGCACTTTGCGCCCTCTTCCTCGCACTGCACGAATTCGTGCGCGCCCCCAAGCAAGCGACTTGAGCGGACGGCGGCTACCGGTTGTTTCGGCCAAAGCCGGCACCTCTTTGAGTGCTTCAACTATAAGGTCTCGTCGTCTCTTCTGCCTCCTCTTGAGCGCTCCGCAGATAGAGCTGAATCATTTCGCTGGGCTGCTGCGCAGAAGGGTATGGATTGCCCTCCTTCTCAAACCCCCATTCTTTCAGGATGGTTTGCATGATCTCGTTGCTGACCCGTGTCGTGGACAGGACGGGCTTGTTGCGCGTCACCAACATCAATTCGGTCAAGAGGCGTCCCATCTGCCCCTTTTTCCGGTGGGCCTCCTGAAGGTAAATCCAGCCCAGTTCGTAGGGATACGCAGCAGAGTTCAGGGCACTGCCTGCGTTGTCGAATACCTTCTTCCGGTAGACTGCCGCTGGCTTCTTGATTGCCGCGGTGCCGACGACTTCGCTATTATAGGCAACAATGCCCAACCTGAATGCGGTCTCGAGCCGTGCGCGCAGGCCGCCCGCCACCTCCCCACCTTGCGCGACTATCGCAGCGAAGTGGTCGAGTTCAACTTCCGTGCACTGGCCGGGAGGTTTGACCTCAATTGTGTAGTTGCGAAGGTCAGCCTTCATCCGCGCCTTCTGGATTGCCTCTGCAACGACGCTCCGGATTTCGTCTTCAGTCAGCTCGATTACAGGTTCGCCAGTCGCCTTCACGGTAAGCTCGCCGCCAGCCGCGACATGGTCAAAGATGCCGTCGTCTTCGACGATTTCCTTGTATAAATTTTGCAGGTATTTCTCTCGCACCCGCGCTTTCACAGGATCGTCGCGGTTGTCTTGACGAAACAGCGTGCGCAGCCGGGTTGAAACGTCGCCCGTTTCTCGCGTCAGACGGGTCACCAGAGCCTGAATTGTGCTCAGCGTGCTCTCAGTGTCGCCGAGTTGCATGTCGGCCCACCCGAGTTGGCTGGCCATGTTGCTAATACTAGAATCTAGCGACCGCTCGAGGTCCGACAGCTCCTCAGTTATCCGGCCCGCCGCGGCCTCAAACCGTGACGCGAAAGCGCGAGCTTCGGTATCGAGGAAGATTTTGAGAAGTTCTGATGGGTGCAGGGCGCGGTTTCGCGCGCCATCGCGACGGCAATAGACGCCCTTGGGCGTACAGTGGGGGCGTGTGGGGCTCGAAACGACTTCGATCCGTAGAATCGGCCTGTCGGTAAGGTTTTCGATGTGGATGTTTAGCGAGACGGGTGGCACACAGCCCATGGCTTTATTCAGGATCTGTAGGATGGTGCCATCACTGACATCGCAGCCCCTAACAATGCCGACCTGTACATTCTCGACCGTCTTCTCATCGACACCTGCAAGGATGCTGCCGCCGTCGTCTGAGTTGGCGAAGGCGACGAGGTCGTCGGCACTGATACCGTCCGGCAGCCTCTTGAAATCGGCACGCTCGCTCTCACCTTCTGCAAGCAACGCTTGCGTCATTTTGCTGAGTGTCTTGCTACGCTTTGTCGTCCCCATGCTGAATACCTAGCAGCGCAGCGCATTTACGCGAAGACCTTTCGTCGATCTCGCTGAGGGCGTTAACAACACTGCGGCACGGGAAGTCGGGATCCCATACGACGAGCACAACACTAGGTGAAAGGCGATTAAGCTGAGGGTTGAGCATCTAGAGTCAGACGCCGGACTTCGATGCCATAAGAAATTCACCAGTCGACCGCCCTCACCATGAGCACGACGTGGCGCACGACGACTGGTTTGGATGGAACGAGCTCAGGCATAGAGGTCGCAGTTCGGCCGTCGATCCGTACTGCGTGGCCTATTCAAACAACTGCTGTCTGCTTGCTCGGCCACGCCCGAAAGCCGACATTCCGCTGCCGGCCCAAACCGGAATCCCAAAATGCATATTGTGCGAACAAGTGGCCGCCCTGCTCGCTCATGTCGGCGAGCACGTGGCGTGGATGCCCATGCCTTTCGGATATGTCTCCGGCATTGCAAGCGCCCACTCATACCATCCATGCGTGGAACGTAGACGAGCTAGGCCGTGGCCACGATGGCCAGTACCAGGCACAGCAGGATCGCGCGACCAGCTCATTTGGCTGCCGCCAGCTTTGCCGCGAGCCGCGGCGCCCGACGCGCTGGCGGTGGTCGGTTAGCGAGAGCGACCCAGCCCGGCCATCAGAGCTAGGACTGCACAATTTGAGAAGATGTAATATGCCGCCATCGCCTGTGTGCCGCTTTGGCAGTGGCAAGGCGTCGACTGCCCCGGACGCCCCTCCTGTCTTTCAGATCGCTGGTTTGAAACACCAGTGGACAGGCGACACACTTGACGCGATCGGCTTCGTCAGATGGAACACACCAGACAACCGTCCCGGAGGTGCCCGTCGTCTTCCGGCTCAAGTCCGCCTAGCGTCTCGATCAAGGAGCGGTTGCCGCGACGGTCCTTCTTCCTCTGCTCGCTCTTCTCCCAATCGAGCTTGATCCTCTCGACCCGGGTCGGCTCCTTGAGTTGGCGCAGGGGCTCGTTCTTGACCCAGTAGAACTGTTCGCCGAACTGTACCGAGCGTTCCTCGTATCCCATCGCGAGTTCGAACAACGCCGGATGCGTCTCGAGCAGTCGAACCCACTCGATCTTCTGCTGGTAGAAACAGAAGTAGCAACCCGACCGGCTTCGACCCCAGTTCATGTACGGCGGCAAACCCAGGCCGGAGTCCTCCAATATCCGTATTATGTCGGCGCGTACGAGACCGTCGTCCTGGAAAGGATACACGGCCATGATGTTCGGCTTGGTGCTGATGTATCCTGTTCGGTTCTCGTCGGCACGTAGACCCACGTAATTCACGACCGGGCCGTTGCCGACGTAATCCTCGAAAGGCTTGAGCTTTAGCATCTTCGTGCACCAGCGTCGGTGGTTCGACGGCAGCATGCCTCGGTACACCGTCAGCCAATGATCGAAGCTGTCGGTCGGCGTGGTACGAACGATTGGTTTTCCGAGGACTGCTTCCAACCTGGAAATGTAGTCGTAGGTCTCGGGCAGTTCCTTGTCCGTGTCGTGAAAGATATACTCGATATCCGGCACACGGTCGCGGAGGTAGATTGCCAGCGCCGCGCTGTCCTTGCCCCCGCTGAGGCTGAGTATATGACGCGGCGGCTCGCCCGTGAACATGGAATCCATTTGTGCCGTATAGGCGGTCATCATGCAGCTCCGGAGTTGCTGGTGGCGTTGGCGCTTTCTTCCATGTCCCCGGCCTTCTCCAACTCGCGGAAGAGCAGATTGGTGAGGAACTGGATGCGTTTCGCGTCTCCTTGCGGGAGGAGATCGGAAAAGGCCGCCAGCGAAGCCTCTTCCTTCTTTGACAGCCTGGAGTCGTTTACCACCCGCACGTAGTCCCGACCATCGGGGAGCGTCAGGTTCACCCGGACGGCGTCCTCGGAAACCGTGGAGCCTGCCGTGGCGAAGGCGATGGCCTCGACCTTCGAGAAAAGCTCGGCAAGCACACCGACCTCCTCCACAAAACGCGCTTCGTCTCCCGGCGCCCATTTGGCCGGCGGTTTCGCGATCACCAGGCTGGCGAGGGCCTCGGCCCAGGCGTCCTTGGACAGACCCGCGTCACGCAGGCGAAGGGCGAACGCCCTCAACCGGGGCTCCCTGGCTGCGACCGAAACTCCCGATGCCCGCCGCGCCAGTACGTCCCTGTCGAACCTAGACGGCTCCTCTCCCAGGGCGGTCGCGACGCATGTCACGATCCTCTCGAGAAGCCTGCTGTAATCCGTCTGCAGCTCCGCGATCGCTTCGCTCAAGGCAGTGACGAAATTCGCTGCTTGGTCCGATGGCGCGGGAACCTCGAGATCGAATGCGGGAAGCCCGCACGCGATCGGCAAGGTCACGAACATCAAGGTGGCCGGCTCGGTGGCGGTAAGCAGGGCATCGCGCACGGCGGTGGCCGTGGCGCCCAGCTTCCGGCTACGCCGGGTCTGCTCGGGTAGTCTGGCGGCGAACTGGCTAAGCTCCGTCACGATGTCCAGCAGGACGGGTCGGCGGTCCTTGCGATCGCGGATGAAGGCCTCCGCCAGACGGCCGAAAACTTCGGCCCGCACGCCTTCGACACTGCAGTACTGGACTTCGAACGTGCCCGGGGCCTTGATCAGGCGCATGAAGTCCAGCGGACCGAACTTGGCCAGGAATGTACCGTCCTCGTACATGGCGAGTTCATGCCCGTGGATCTTGAGGACGCATGCAAGCAACAGCGGCGCCAGGCCATCGCGGACCCCGTAGGGAGCACCCCGGAGGTCGTCCAGGATCATCTTGATCGAAACCCTACCTCCGAGCCCTTGGCGGATGAGGAAGATGATGCGCTGCATCGTCGGGAAGAGCAGCAGGGGGTCGTCCCCCGACGGCTCCACCAACTCGAACGAGTCTCCCTTCTGGACGTGCAGGCCTCCCTTGGCGAAAATCGACAGGTACATCGATTTTTCCGGGGGTGCCTTGGTAGGGTCTATGCCGAACAGCGGTACTTGGTCGTTCTTGAACAGGCCCTCGATCAATCTCATGCGGGCGGACGACGCGGCACTGCTGATGGCGTTCTTGTTTATTAATTCGTTGGCGACCCTGGGGGCCAGGCCGTAGCGGTCGTCGCATATCCTCGACAGCTCGTTGACCAGTCCCTTCGAGGCTTCCATCGGTTCACCGCCGTGGAACCAGCCGACGTCCGCGGAAGGAGCACGCCGCATCGACGAGACCGCCGAGAAATGGCTCTCCAACGACCTCTTGGCTTCGTGGATCTGTCGGGAAACCTCTTCCGACGCGATGAGGTCGTCCACGAGTTCCGGCGTGTTGTCCCGGACCCATTCCCAACTCCTGACGGACAATACCTCCGGTGCCAGGAACGCGACGGGCCTGGTGACCCCGCATACCAGTCCCGGGTGGACCAGCGTCAGTTCAGCCGCGGTCTCGGTAGCAGCGCGTTGCTGTTCGGATGTGTTGGGCAGCAGGAGAAGGACGGAGCCGTCCGCTCCCGCAGCATAGGCATCATCGCGCGCCTCCTCGTTCCATGCGGCGCAACGCAGCTCGAAGAATCGCATGGTGCCACTCTCGAGATAGTGGCGCCGGGCAAGCAGGGTCTGTCGCGGGACAAGCCTTGCCATCGTGGCCGCCACGTCCTCGATCTGCCCCAAGGTGCGAACCGCGTTGCGGTATGCTGTCTCCAGGTTCAAGCTGGTGTTGGGCCAAAGCCTGAAACCGGTGCGTTCGCCTCGGTCGAAAAGGATGCCGGCATCCAGGAGCGCACCCACCGCTGCAGTCACATGCGCATGCGGCATCCAGGAGAAGCAGGCCGAAATGGCGCTTGCGGTCGGCAGGAGATCGTCGGAGTCCAGGAGGTTGAGCAAGCCTACCGCCTTGAGTAAGCGCACCTCCAGGTCGGGACGATGCCTGTGGGCATCGATGGTGTTCACAATCCGCAGCCACTGGTTCTGGAAGCCATGCCCGGATAGGCGATGTCCGAAGTTCGCCCGCACGTAGTCGTACATGTCCGAAAGCGAGTACCAACCGGCGCCGACTTCGGTTGTCTCGCTGAAATTCTGCAGTCCGAAAGGCTCGTCCGAAAGGAGGAAGCCGTACAAGGACCTCTCGTTCTGACCGAAACGCGAGAAGAACCGCACCAGGGGAGGCAGCAGCGTGGGGTGGAGCGGGTAGATCGAAGAGGCGTCCATGGTCGACAAGCCGCTGGTCGCGCCGCCGAGCCAGCCCATCGTCCCGGTGGTGCGGGCAGCCTGCCTCGCCTCGTCGACCACCATCGGGGGAACGCCCGTGACCCCCAGTGCACCTGCGATTAGCGCGGCGGTGTGAGCGAGCGGCTGATCGAAAACTATTTCCTCGAAACGTCCGGCAACCTTGTCCCATTCGTGCCTGACCGACGCGGGAAGGCGTTCGGAATACGCGTGGAAGCCCTGGTGCAGCAGGCCGATGACGAGGAACGGCCGATCGCCGCTCCGCGAGGCCGTTTCCGCAATGCGCTGGAGGAGGAAAACATCCTCGCCGCCCGGGTTCTGCGCTGCATGTTCCAGCAGCTTCCCCAACTCGTCGACGATCAGGATCACGCCGGCGCCGTCGGCGCTCGCCGCCTCGCGAACCGCTTTCAGGACATCGTCGATGACGAACTGCGAGTTCGCGTTGCCGCCAGGTTCCAGGGCCTCGCGCAACTGCGATACCCGCTTCCGCCGGTCCTCGCCCATGTGATCGAGGCTCGAGGCGATGCCCCGCTTGATCGCGTCCGCGAATCCTTCGCGGGCTCCCGTCACCAGGACGGGCCAAAGCCGACGTTGGTCGGCACCGTGTCCGGCGCCGATCGTCCGGGCGATCCGTCCGGCTTCAGGACTGTCCGTGCCGCTCAGCAGATGGGCCAGCATCAAGGCGAATGAGGATTTCCCGACGCCGTAATCACCGGTAATGCGCCACGCCCGCTGAGTTGAACCGGGTTGGACGCCCTTCGATATCCGGGCCCATGCCCCGGCCATCGCCGGCGTGACCACGTAATGCTCGAGCGCGTGCGGGTCGGAGAAATCCCGCTCCAGCTGTACGGACCGAAGGAACCGGGACGGCACGCGGAAGAGATCGGAAAGTTTCCTTGTTCCTGGGTCGCCCATTGCCTATCCCCTGTAAACGCTTGCGAGATCGACCCGAGGGCCTTCCTTGTATATCATGCCTTGGACAGCCGAGGGTTGGTACCGGATCGAGGCCCCGGGTCGGCGCGAGATCGCTTCCAACCGCTGGCGGACGTCGTCCTCGGTGAGTTTGAAGACCTGCCCCGGAGAACCTGACGCGCTAGCCACTGCCCGTAGTGGGAGCGTTGATTCGCCCGGAGCGTTCCGATCCCAGAAGTCCCGGACGCAATACTCGAAAAGATCGTCCCCGATGTCCGGCTTGGACTCCCTCCTGAACGCGTAAACGGTTTCCCATCGCCCCGTCGCATTCCTTCTCTCGCCGGCCGGGACGATCAAGCGGAGCCCAACTAGCGGTCCGTCCAGTGAATCCTCCACGGCGACCTTGGCACCCTGTGTTCCGGTGTAGGTGTGGAGGAAAACGTCCAGGTGTTGGCCGAGCGTGACTTCCGAGTGTCTATGGCCCAGCTCTTCGGACCGACGCTGGAATGACTTGAGGGCCTCGGAGCGGGTGAATTCCGGATATGGCCACTCAGAGAGCATGTGACCCCAGGCGAACAGGGTCGGATTTGCCCTCGACGAGACGTTCCAGTGGAGCAGCCAAAGGGTACGGTCGTCCTCCAGGTACGGATCCAGTCCGGCCCCGTCCAGCACCATGCGTCCGAACTCGGTGGGCCGATGCCCGGCCTCGGACGCATGCTCAACGACACCCATGGCATCCATCCAGAAGCGTAGCGAGCGGACCATGTTCTTGCCGATGCCGAGCTCGACCATACTGCGCTCCTCGTCGGAGAAGATCAGTGGATCCTTGGCTATCGCTCGGTAAGCCTTCGGCAGCCACGCATAGCGGCAAGGGAATGTTTCATGGCCGGAAAATCGAAAAGGTCCTGCGCCGTTGCGCGAGAGGTCAAGCATGGGAGCCCTGCAGGGTTTGTCTTACCTGGGCGATCGCCGAAGCGATTTCCTCCGCCGCCTGTAGCACGTCGCCGGCGCTCGTGTGGCGTCCTAAACCGATGCGCAAGGCACTTTCTTGAATGTCGGGAGCGAGATGCATTGCCTGGAGTACATGGGAACTCCCCTGGGCGCCCGACATGCAGGCGGCCCCGGTAGACAGCGCAACCTTGTTGCGCAGCCTCGCGACCACCAAGTCGTTCGGGGCGCCAGGCGCCGAAACGTGCAGGTTTCCGGCCAGCCTGGCCCTGCCGCCGTTCAGGACCAAGCCGGGCACGCTGGATCGAAGCCGCTCCAGCAAGTCGTCCCTGAGCACGGATATCCGACGCTCGTCCTCGCCCCCCGCTCCGACATGATCCGGGCAGCCAACCCCAACCCGACGATCCCGGGAACGTTCTGTGTCGGTTCGTGGCTTGCCGAGATGCCGTGGTTTTCCTCCGGGCGGTAAGACGCGGAGACCAGCGCGCCGACGCCCTTGGGGCCGTAGATCTTGTGACCGCTGAGTACCAGGTAATCGAACGGGATCGTCGACAGGTCGAGTTCCGTCCTGCCGACGGCCTGCGTCGCATCCACGAGCATGCGGACCCCCGCCCCTTCCGCGATGTCGAACGCCGAGGCCACGGGATAGATAGTGCCGATCTCGTTGTTCGCCGCCATCATGCACAGCAGGTCGGCATCCTTGACCGCTGCACGTAACTCGTCGAGGTCGATCTCGCCTTCCCCGGAAACCTCCAGCCAACGCAGGCTGGCAAGACCGCGCCGTTCCGCCCGGACAGCCGTGTCGATGACGGCGGGATGCTCCACCCTCGAAAGCGCGACCCTCAACGGCGCAGGCCCGCCGGCGCCGATTGCATGGGCAAAGGCCAGCTCGATCGCTTGCGTCGACCCGGCGGTGAAATGGATGTCCTCACTTCCGGCCGACAGGAGTCCCGCCACGGACTCCCGGGCATTTTCGACCGATTCGGCGGCATGCTCGCCGTAGGTATGATCCGTGCTGTTGGCGTTGCCGAAATCCTCCACCATGCAACGCACCACCGCTTGGGCGACTTCTGGATCGACCGGGGTCGTGGCGTGATGGTCCAGGTATATGCCTCTGGACGCAGACACGATGCCCGAGGGTGGCACGCTGGCCCTCTGGTTCCACTGCTGCAAGACATCGCCTCCGAATTGCTTATCCGGACAGTTTCGGACTATTTGCAGCAATGCACAACCGGAACGCCCGCGAATTGGCTTGATCTCCACATCAAGCAAGGCTGTACTCGCCGCAAGCCGGCAAATCGGCGAATGTCGCAGGATTGCAAGAAAATGCCGCACGATACCCTGCGGGATCTCGCGCTCGGCCAAGCAAGACGTGTTCGACGAGAAGGGTGTGCTGCTTGTCTTGCCAGGATGCCCAGCGCGATGACCGATGTAACTACCGTTCAATACTACCGCAGTCACGCCGTAGAGTACGCAGCCGCCACCGCTGGGGTCAGCATGGGGCATCCCCTCCGAAGCTTCGGTGAAATGCTGGACGCCGGAGCTTCGGTCCTGGATATCGGCTGCGGCGGCGGGCGCGATCTCCGCGAGCTCCGGCTCGGCGGGTTCAACCCGGTCGGGCTTGAGCAATCCCCGGAACTGGCGCAGATCGCTGCCCGGCATTCCGGCTGTCCCGTGGCAGTTGCCGACATGATGGACATGCCGTTCGCGGACGGCAGCTTCGATGCCGTATGGTCATCGGCATCGCTCGTGCACTTCGGGACGGAAACCGTGCCCCGAGCGCTGCGCCAGGTCAGGCGTGTGCTCAGGACGGACGGGGTCTTCTTCGCTTCGGTGAAGAGAGGCGACGGCGCCGGGACAGATGCTTCCGGCCGGTACTTCACCTACTTTCAACCGGCGCAATGGATCGCGATCGTGGAAGCGGCCGGATTCGAGATGCTGGCGGTGCTGGACGAGGAGCCGCCGACTTCCGGGACACCCCGATGGATAAGGATATTGGCGAAAAGCCCATGAAAGACATCGCCCTCTATATTACGCCCATCGTGCTGGTACTTGCCATGTCGCACCCTGCTAGCGCGGTAACCTTGTTCGACGACGAGCGAACACTGCCTTTTCCCGGGCAGGAGCAGATCCTTTTCCTCCCTCGACAGGCGCAGACGGTAGTCGCGCCCGGGCAGGCTACGCCATCGGCCCCGACCGGCTCAGGCATAGGGCCGCGGACCGCGGATCCATCCTCGCCCGCTTTAGTCGTCCCGCCACCGACTCCGGTCGACAACCGCGCAGGCGAGACCGACGGCGAGGCCTGGTGGGAACCTCTCCTCCAACCCCTGATTTCAGGCGCAGCCGCCTTGCTGGGCGCGCTGGTCGGCGGGTGGGTCGCGCGGGCCAACATGACGGCCACGAACAACCAGCGGGCCAACGAGGTCGAGATCGGGCACCTACAGACGAAGCTCAACGAGTTCTACGGCCGTTTCGCGCTGATCTCCGCCGAGAACAAGTTGATCGCCCTCGAGTTCAAGAAACGGCAGGGCTCACCTGCCTTTCGAACGCTTACGGCGTTGCTCGACAGATCCTGGTTAGCTTCCCTGTCCCCGGCAGATCAAAGCATCGTCTCAAGCATGGTGACCAACGGAAGGGAGCTGCGTGCCCTGATCCGGGAACGCGCCGGTTTGGTCGACCAGGCGGTTCAGCCCTACGTCGCGAAAGGCGCGGCCCACTTCCTCGTGCTCGAACTCGCCTACGACGGGAAATTGGATGACGATCCGGAGCGTTTCGGGGAGTACGTCTACCCCAAGCAGCTGGATGGCGTAATCGACCTGGAAATCAAAAGGCTGACCAAGAGGATCGCTCTGCTCCTCGAGAAAAGCGACGTGCGTCACGGCCCCATGGAGCCTTTGGAGATACCAGCCAGGTTGCGGATCGACAATAACTCCTTGCCCCACGAAGCCTGACATCCCTGGTTGGCTGGACAGTGCATCGCGGTAGTTAGCCGGTTCCGTGAATCCCCGTTATTTCTGTGTTTGACCGAAAATGGATCAGTGGCAATAGTCCCTCTGGGGGGACGCATGAGAGTATTATTCGAGAGATTCCTTAAGGCCGGGACGGAAGCAGAGGTCCAGGCCATACTGGACGCCGAAGGGCTGTCCACCGACAGCTCCAGATGGAGGCCATACGGCGACAACGAGGCGTTCTACGGCGTCGTTGAAAACCAGCAGGCGCACCCCGTGCCGGCGTTGGTCGAGAAGATAACCAACGGCATTGACGCCATCCTGGAGAAGAAGGTCGTCGAGGAAGGCATCGACGTCAGGTCCATGAACGCGCCTCGTAGCGTGCAGGCCGCGCTCGACCGCTATTTCCCCGATAACCGGAATTGGGACCTGGGCGATTCCAGGCGGCGTCAGGCGGAAGACCTCCAGATCGTCGCGGACGGTCCACGCAACGACACATCCCTGCTCGTATACGACAACGGTATCGGGCAGGCCCCCGAGGATTTCGCCAGGACTTTCCTCTCGCTTCTCAGGGGCAACAAGAACGATGTCCATTTCGTCCAGGGCAAATACAACATGGGTGGTGCCGGAGCCATCGCCTTCTGCGGGGAACGCAGGTTCCAGCTGGTGGCCAGCAAGCGCTACGACGGCAAGCATCCGCTAGGCTTTACCCTCCTGCGCAGGCATCCACCCGAGTTGGCCGAGGCGGCGAACAAGAAGAATACCTGGTACGAATACCTCGTGTTCGACGGCAAGGTACCCGTGGTCGACATCGACGAGCTGGATGTGGGCCTGCAAGGTCGCTCATTCCGGACTGGATCGCTCCTCAAGCTCTATTCCTACAGGCTACCTTCAGGGTCGCGCTCGATCATCTCGCGCGAACTCAACCTGAGCCTCGACGAGTTCCTGTTCGAGCCTGCACTGCCGTTCCTGACGGTGGACACCGAAGAGAGGTACCCGAACAACAACGCCCTGGCCACGGTGGTGTACGGGCTGAAGCGCCGGCTGGAGCGCTATCCCGAATTCATCGAACGCAAGTTTTCCGAAGTTTCCGTCACTCCCGAATTCGGCGAGTTCCGCGTCAGCGTCGTGGTCTTTAAGGCAAGGGCACGCGGCGAGGGCGTGAAGGATACCAAGCAGTTCATCCAACGCGAGTTCTTCAAGAACAACATGGCGGTTATGTTCTCGCTCAATGGGCAAGTGCACGGTTCCTACACCTCCGAATTCATCTCGCGCTCCCTCAAGATGCCGCTGCTCAAGGATTACCTCCTGGTGCAAGTGGACTGTACGAAGCTGCACCTCGGCGTGCGCAACGAACTCTTCATGGCTTCGCGTGATCGCCTCAAGGACGGCGATACGGCGGATGCCCTCAGGAAGCAGATACGGGATATCCTGCTGGCGGGGGAGCTGAAGGATATCGCCAAGAAGCGCAAGTCCAGCCTGGAGGTCGACCAGGGCGATGCCGGCGCGATGCTGCGTGACATGACCCGCAGCCTTCCGATGAACGACGCCCTGACCCGGATCCTGCGTCAGAGTTTCTCGATACCCCAGGACCGCCAGGGGACCACGCGGGAGAAGCCGCCGGAAAAGCGCGAGAAATCGAAGAAAGAGACCCGGGAAACTGCCCCCTTCAACCCCAAGAGGTACCCCTCGGCGTTCCATGCCAAGGGTGGCGACACCAAGGAAGGTGCGATCAAGCTCTACAAGCTGCCGATGGGCGGCCAACGGACGATCTCATTCGGCACCGACGTCGAAAACGACTATTTCGACCGATCGGACGATCCGGGTAGCCTGACGCTCGCGGTCCTGCGTCCGGGAGAAGGAAGCAACGGCGGCGGCGGCACGCCGGAACCGTCCCGCGAGTCCGAGAACCTGAGCATCACCCGGGCAAGCCCTTCGGACGGGACGATTCGGGTAGGGGTACGCGCTTCCGCCGAACTCAAGGTCGGGGATACCGTGGAGCTGAAGGCAACGCTGTCGGCTCCCGATGGAGACCTGGTGGAAACCGTGCTTGTGCGCATAAGCGATCCAGAACAGAAGCCTCCGCGGATCGAACCCGAACCGGAGGCGCTCCCCGGCATTCCCGAGCTCGTCCTGTGCACCCGAGACGGTCGCGGGGGAACCATGACCTGGGAGTCCTTCGGAGAGAGCGGAAAGGAAATGGGCAACGAAACCGTCGTCGTTCCCTACGTCGACGAGGAAAAACTGTCCAAGATTTTCGTCAACCTGGACAGCGGCGTCCTTCGGGACTTCACGGCCGGCGCGAAGTCAGAGGAGGCCATCGACGTAGCCAAGAACCGCTACATCAGCGCCGTCTACTTCCATACGCTGTTTCTATTCACCACGACGAGATCCCGAGGCTACGAGTTGGTACGGGGCAACGGCGATAGCGGCGTGCCCGTCGAGCTGGACGAGTACGTGTCCGACCTCTTCGGTAGTGCTTACGCCCAGTTCCTGCTCAATTTCGACACGTCGTCTCTCATCGATGCACTGGGTTGACGATGACCGGGAGTTTCCAGCGACGGGACGGCGCGGCTTGGGCCCAGATAGTATCGGCGGCCCAGCCTCCGTTCACGAAGCCCTCCGGCCATCCAGATTAGAGTCAGGATGACGACTGGTTCAATCGATGGTCTTTTCCGGCTGTGGGAGGGCAAGGAATACCATCAGCTTGCGGTCGAAACCGGTCTTGGGAAGCGTGCGGCCGACTCTTATCGCACCGCCTAGCAACACTACTTCCGAGTCTTCGACCTTGAAGGGCTTGGAGATTTTTTGGAGTTCGTGCGGGTTGTCCAAGACCGCCCTGATCTTGGCGGCGTTGGCCACATCCTTTCCATTGTCAGAACCCTCGAGGGCCGCCAGACCTTCCATAATCCAGTCGATTGTTTCCGAGAGGAATGCCTGGGTTAGAGTCATATGGTCCGAGTCGCTTGCGCGTGCCATCAAGAGGCGCCCCTGTTCGCGCGTTTGCGTGTCTCCTATCCATTGACCCATCCTGGCCTTGTACACCTCGATAGTCATCGGCTCGAAGAGGGGCGGCGGGGCTGGCAAGCCGACGCGGGTGAGATCGGAATGCACGGCAGTCTGCAGCGCCAGGGCGTAAGGTGCGCGCATCCGGGCAGCCCGCCTGCGCGCCTTCTGGTCCATCCAGGCGGAAAACTCGCCATATGGTACGGACAGTTGCTTCTTTCCGTCCCAATGGACCCGACCTTTAACGTCACCGACATGGAAAAAGGGCGTGTCCGCGGTCTCCTTCCGCGCGGCGCGCTCCGCGGTGTCGAGCGGTACGATAGCGCCCGGAACGAGGAAGATGGAATGTTCGTCGTCGATCTGTCGCTTGTAGAGAGGACTTTCCGCCAGATCGCATTGCGGGTTTATCACTATGTACGCGCGCGACTTAACGCCGTCTGTCTCCAGGATGACATCACCCAGGGAGAGGGAAAGTCGTGGTTTCCCTTCGGCGTTCCCTTCCAGGGCCGTGCCGGGTAGGTCGTCGGCAACGCCTTGATGGCCCGTCGCCTTGAATTCGATGCTCTCGACAACTTGCCGCTCCTCGCTTCTACCGCTGCCAGCAGGTTCATCGGCCAAGAGCGGAGGCTGCAGGTTGGGGCCCCCTACGGGCGGAGTGGCAGCAGGCGTAGGCTCGCCCACAGGTGCGGCGGCAACCGGACCCGTAGCTTCATTGACAACGTCTGCCTTCGCTTTTGCCATGGCCGCATGTGGATGCTCCGCGAACCCGCCGACGTGAAGATCAAAAACTGCCGCGTTGTAAAGGGAAGTGAGCGCCCCTGAGGGCTCCATCAATGACGGAAGGCTTTCGAAATCCTCCCGGTCGAGCGCGCGAAGGTTTTCCCGCAGGGGACCCTGGAACAACGCGTCCACCCACACGCCTGCAAGCAGTTCATTAAGGTAGTCCCCTAGCGGATGGCCGTCGTGCTTGAGAGCGAAGTGCTGCAGGTTCGCGTAGTCGCTCAGCGTCAGGTTTCGGAGCGAGGACAGGAAGCTTCCGATCGCATCGACAGCACGACCGCTGACCGCATCGACGAATTCCTGTACCACGCGTCCTTTCTTTAGATGTTCGCCCAGCACCACCATCTGCAGCTTAAGTCCGGCCGAATCCTTGAGCCATGCTTTCGGCATCGCATCAAAGAGGCCCGCGATCAGGCCGGAGCGTTCGCTGAAATCGCGGGCATGTGACTTCACCGTCGGGTCGGACGACATCAGGACGATCATCGTGCCGCCGCTGTTGGACCGGATGGCCTTCGCCGTCTGGACCGCGGCCTCGATCGCGGCATCCCGGTCGCCTTCCTGGCCCAGGCGCCAGTCGAGGAAAACCACGTTGACCCCTTCGAGCTTGTCTTGCCACCCTTCACGACCCGAGGTGACAACCGCAACACCTAGTTTCTCTAGCTCTGGAATAGCCCCTCGGATCTGGACTGTCTTCGACACGTGCGACACGACATATTCAGAGCCTTCCGCGAGTTGTCGGAGGGGGTCTTCCGCATCGCGCTCGACGAGGTCCGAGATCACCTTCCCGCTCAGGTCGTCGGGTCCTGAAAGTCCAAGGCCGGCGGCAAGTTCCAGGGCCGGCCCGTGGTTTTCAAACGCGGTCCATAGATCATTCTGCTCCTCGCCCGTGGGTTCGACCTTCTGAAGCGGATCGAAACCGTCGTCGATAAACAGAACCTTCGACAGCTCCTTCGCCGCGAGATAGTTGGCGATAGTAGGTTGTTCCGCAGCACCAGCAGCTCCCCCTTCGTCACTTCACCCCCCCAAATTCAGAACAAAAACGCGATACACGTCGTCGTCGCCTGGTTCCAGGTCGAGCGTTGCGCCGTGGTACTTAGCTATCTCGCGGGAAATGAAGAGCCCTAGACCCTTCCCGCCCCCGGTGGGCTTTTTGGTGTAGAACGCCTCGAACACCTTCTCGCGTTCGCTCTCGGCGATGCCGGGGCCATTGTCGGCTACCCGGATCTCCCGGCTGTCCACATCGACCGCGACAGTAATCTCGGAACGGGTCTGCGGGGAAACCCGACGCTGTTGACGCAGCCAGTATAGGGAATTTGAGATCAGGTTTTCCAACACCTGCACGATCATGCCGCGGACGACCGTGACCACGAGGCGCGAGCCGCTGCTCGGCAGGACAGCGAACCGAAGCGTCACGCCCTCCCTCTCGAAGTGCTCGGCGTGGGATTCAAGCACGTCCGACACGAGTTGAACGATATCGAGCCTCTCCTTGCGGTTCCGTCCGCTGGTGCTCAACGGGTCCAGCACGCGGAGCCGCTTCTGCAGGGTCTTGAGTTGCGCGTTAAGCGACTTAAGGGACCTGTCAGTCCCGGACGAAAGCTCGTGGGTGGGGAGGTGTGCCAACGTGTCCAGGGCTGTTTCCGCTGCCCTGTTCAGTTCGTGCGCAAGTATCTCGACGGTCAGGCCCACGCCCGCGAGATTAAGGAGCTGGGTGCGTCCCTCCTCGTAATCGCGCGACAACTGCCTGACCTGCTCCATGATGGAGGCGAGGTTGGCGATCCCGGCGCGGATATCGGCGAGGGTTCGGCTTTCCTGTTTCACGGCAGGAACCCGTTCGATCAGGAGGTCGAGGTTGTGCTGCAGGCGCTCCTCTTCGGACGCCAGCCGTTGCTCCACGATTGCCTGGCTACTAGGTTCCCGCGCACTTTGGGCAGCCTTTTCAGCCCGAACCATGAAGGACCAGAAAGTCTGTTGGACAAGGTGGGCGAGTAAGCTCCGGAACGCGCGCTTCTCCTCGTTGTCGATCAGACCTTCCCGATTTGCCTGGTCCTTGAGTTTAGGATTGCCCTTTTGGGTGATGGCGACGCGCCCGACGATCTGCGCGCGATTAAGCTTGTACCCGCCACGCGAGAAGGCGATGCGGTCGAGGTCCAGCCAATCGTCGTCCTGGCCACCGTAGGGCGGAACCCGGAACCCGTCGCGGAACATCATGAGACCACCGGTCCACTGCGCCAGCCTGGCACGGACGGTAGCGAGGTCGCCGATACCGTCGAGTGCCGTCAGAAGTCGTCGATTGAACCAATAGAACTCGACCGAGAAGCCTCCGAGTGCACGGAGGATCTCCGGTGACGCGACTTCCGTATAGGAGATCAGGGCGAGTTCGGAATCGTTGAACGTATCGATCTTGCCCTGTGCCTCCATCCTACCTGACATCGAGACCGGTCCGTCATCTGGAACGCGGAAATCAGCGACGCAATGACCGTGTGCGTGGTTCAGGATCCATGGCTCGAGCCGAGGGATGGTTATGGGCTCGTCATTGTGCCGGAGAATGATGGGGAACCGCGTCGTCTTGAGGAACGGGTCGTTCATACGTGCGAAGTCTTGCCGCGCGATCTCTTCGATGTGGGCCTTGCTCCATTCGCGGTTTAGGGCCGTGATCGTGATCTGCGTGCCCGACGAGCCGGGTGGAAGCTTCGCGCCGTCGACCTTCGGCGCGATCGGGATATCCTCCAAGACATCGTCACTGGAATGGTCGAAGTCACTCCAATCGATCTTGAGCTCGTTCCAGTGCTCGTCCTCGGTTGTGGCGGTCAAGACTCTCAGATGGTCGCCCAGGCGCATCGCGGACAGGCGTCCGATCCCCTTCTCGCCAAGCAGGGTCGTACCCATGGCTACCGTGTCGTCGTCCTTCTGCCGCTGCTTGGAGCGGGTTCCTATCGTGAGGAACGCTTCGTCCAATGTCACCAAGGACATGCCGGTCCCCTGGTCAGCGATCGAGATCCAGTTTGCCTCCTGGACCACATGCTTCAAGGTATCGAGCGAAATGGCACCGGCGATGGCATCACGGGTTTGCGCAGCGTTCGGGGCGGAGTCGATGATTCCCTTCAGGCAGAGCACCTTCAACCGATCGATCAGATGTCGCTCCGTTTGCTGGGGCCCCGCCCCGGCAGGCACGCGTTCTGCTTCCCGGAACGCGTCGATGCCAGCCAAAACGTCCCTCTGGACACCGCGGGACAGGCTCATGACGACGGCGATCTGGGCGTTGGGCGACTTGGCGTCGTAAGAGTTCTTTATGAGTTCGTAGAGCGCTACACCGTCTGAACTGATGAGTTCAGCGCCTAGATGCAGGATCGTGCGCGCCGCGATGCGAAAATTCATGGTCACTTCCGCGCTTCTTCATCGGAGCGCTCCTGATCGCGCCCGTCCGATAGTAAATCGAGTTTAACAATACCGAGACATGAGCACTATAAGCTGGCCGGGAGTTTAGCGACCACGTATTCTCTTAGTCGTGATTATTCAACGCCGAGATAATGAAGGCGGTGATGATTCTGCGAAATGGTCCGGAAGTTCCGGGACCATCCTACCGCCAGGGAGCCCATTCAAAGGAACGCGGCCCGCTTCATGTCCCAAGATTGTAGTTTGCGGTAGAGTTGCACCGAGATCTGCGTATGAGATGGTGACTCCATCCGCTTTTCCTTCGCTGCCGATCCAAACGTTTGCGTCGTAAAAGCCCCAGGCAGGTGCGATTTGCAAGACGGGATAACTACATGATCACCCACCAGACAACAGGTTGCTGAAGGCACGACCGGCATACCTATTGCCGGCCGGAGGAATTGCGACCGGAACTCTTCCCGCCGACCCGGCATCAGGGTCAAGCCGAGGTTACGCAGACGTTATAAGCAGTCATCGTTTAAGGATCTCGAGATGGGTGAGCGTCGGCGTTTCGCGGTCTGTACACCGCCTGAACGCTACGGTATCGGAGGAAGCAGTACTTAACATGGGCGGCCTCTGCGTTTGGAAGTTACGGGTCGCGAGCGCGTCGTTAGCGCTCGGCGGACGGATCGACGGCATATAACGGTGCGTCCGGCAACGAGTAGCCTGTACCGGGTCTGGGGCTACGGCACCCTCAGACCAGTGACTACATGGACGCCGCGATGATGGTCGATTCTCTGCAGCCGCCAAAGGGGCGCATCGCTTCAAACTTCGTCGACCCTGATCGTTTCTATGCCAATTTCATCCGTTGGGGAGTAGCTAGGCTGCCGCAGCAATCCCGCGTCCTGCAGCCCCTCCAGATCAGGCAAGTCTCTCAACGTGTCGAGCCCAAAGTGCTCCAGAAAACCTCTGGTTGTCACATAAGTGAATGGCGCCCCCGGCGTCGGGCTGCGCGGCCCTGCGGTGATCATATTCTTGTCCCGCAGCGCCCCGATGATGTCGCGCGACACCTCACGCCCCAGGATTTCCGATACCCCGGCCCGCGTCACCGGCTGATGATAGGCGATCGACACCAGCACCATGGCCTCGTTCTGGGTTAGATCGACCGCACGGTCCGGCACCGCCGCAGACGTAGCAATCGCCTCGGCGTAGGCAGTTCGGGTGCGGAACGCCCAGCCCCCGGCGATAGCGACCACGTCATAGGGCTTGCCGCGCAGCGCTTCGCGGATGTCATCAATGAGCAGGTCGATGCTGGCGTCGCGTCCAACCACCCGCGCCAAGGCTTCGCGGTCCACCGGCTTTGGTGCCGCGAACAGCACGGCCTCGATCCGGTTCATCCACTCACGCCAGCGCAGGTCGGCCGGCATGTCGGCCAACTCGGCATCAAAAATCGGCGGTTCGGCATCTGTCCTCTTTTTCCTGGCCATACTCGCCCTCACAACCCGTAGAGTCGGAACGTCGGCCGGCCGCTGAGCTCGCGCACGGCGCCCAACTCACCCAGCCGATCAAACAGACGCCGAGCACCCCGCGCCGACAGCTTTGGACTGGACCACGATCCCGGCACCGCATCGTCCGAGAGCAGCAGCTTGATGACGTCGCCAGAACCCTTGGCGCGCAACTTCGGCGCCACCGTGATCAGTTTGGCTGCCTGCTGCGCCAGCTCTACCCCAAGATCGCAGGCTTCTGCCGCCGCCGTGGCGTAGGCCAAAAATACCGCCCTGCCCCACCCCTCCGCTCCCGGCCGGATACGCTTGCGGTGTTCGCCGGACTTGAAGACCGGCGAAAAAACCTGGCCCATCAGCAGCGGCACCGGAACGGGCCATCTGAATTTTTGGGCGAGCAGCATGTCGGCAAGCCAGAACCCCAAAAGTTCGGCATCGGGCCGGGCCCGATAGACGGCGGCAGCGATTTCGGCTGCCAGCACCGGCGCCGGCCGCGACGACAGAACCATGTCTTCGGCATTGGCCACGACCTCAACCAGACCCTCATCCCACTGCAGGCCAAAATGCTGCTCGACAACCGGGCGCACGGATTCCGCGTCACAGTGCGTCGTGCGGCTGGCCAAGCGGCGCCAGGCCATCAGCAGGTGACCTGCGGGCCCCGGATCATCGCCCATGCCGCGCAGAAAATGGGCGTCGCGCAGGGCGGACTCGTCCTCGTGGCGGCCGGTCAAATTGACCGCCGCAGCCGCGCTCTGCAGCGCCAGCCGCTGCCGCCAGGCACCGGCCCAGGAAACATCCTGACGCACCAGATTATCCAAGGAATTCAAAGCGGCACCGGCCAGATACGCGGCCTCGGCATCACGCAGAACCAGACCACGGGGTCGCGCCCACACCGGTATTTTTGGCACTGGAGAAGAGGCTGTCATAAGCAAATCAGCGCGCGAATTCATGGCTGGTAGGCTAGCACATAACGGCGCTTATGGCCACCATAATGCCAAATATCCGCCCCACCTGTCGGGCCAAAAGAATGACTGATAATCTTGCATTATCATTCGTTTTGCTCATTATAGAGGGAATGACCCAAAAACTCGACGCGAACGCGGAAAACCACCCTCAGCACGGCTCTGCTCGCCCCTAGAGCCCGGCGGCAGGTGTCGGTTGAAACGGATGCGTCGAAGGTCTATATAGCTAGCCAGACTAGCTAGATTGGAGAACTGATATGGATTGGCACCTGCAGGACGCTAAGAACCAGTTTTCAAAGGTCGTGCAAAAAGCGCGAACGGAGGGGCCACAAACGGTGACGCTGCGCGGTACGCGCGCGGCCGTTATCCTGTCGGCCGAGGACTATGACGCGCTTGCTGGCAATCGGCCGAACATCGTTGAAGACCTTTTGGCCGGCCCAGCCTGGGACGATGCATTCGCGGACACAGTCGATCGCCGCGAGAAGCGGCCGAGCCGGGAACCGGTGCTCTGATGTACCTCGTTGACACCAACGTGATTTCGGAGGCCCGACGGGGCACCGCCGAAGCGGTGGCCTGGATGCGATCCACCGATCCCCAGGCGATCCACCTGAGTACCCTGACCCTGGGGGAGATCATGCGGGGGATCGCGCTCAAGCAGAAGTCCGACCCCGCGACCGCTGGCCACCTCGCCGAATGGCTCCGCAAGCTCCGCCACCAGCATGCTGACCGCATCCTGCCCATAACCGATCAGATTTCGGTAGAATGGGGTAGGATTGCCGCCATCCGACCGCGCGGTGACGTCGACGGCCTGATCGCGGCCACGGCCATCGTGCATGATCTGGTTGTGGTCACGCGCAATGTTGCGGACTTTGGCGACAGCGGCGCCGACATCGTCAATCCTTGGGATCTTGGCTAGAAACCGATGGCGATCGATCGGGACAATCTCGAACATTCGGTCCCAGCTATTCCTGCTGGTGCCACCTCCCCTGCCCTGCCGGCACATCTGGAAGCACTCGCCGATCGCGCCAGGGAATATATCGAGGCAGCCACCTCGCCCAATACCCGCCGGGCCTATGATAGCGACTGGAAACACTTCTGTTCCTGGTGCCGGCGGCAGGGCCTCGAGCATCTCCCACCCGACCCGCAGATTGTCGGCCTTTACATCACCGCCTGCGCGTCCGGCGCCGCGACCGCCAATCGCCAGCCCGCCGCCGTCTCCAGCATCGAGCGCCGGCTGTCCGCCCTTTCCTGGCACTATCTCCAGCTTGGTGAGCGGCTCGATCGCGGCGATCGCCACATTGCCACGGTGCTTGACGGCATCCGCAACACCCACGGCCGGCCGCCCGTACAGAAGGAGGCCGTGCTGCCCGAGGATCTAATCGCCATGCTGGAGACCCTCGACCGCGGCACGCTACGCGGCCTACGCGATCGGGCCATGCTGCTAATAGGGTTCGCTGGCGGCCTACGGCGCTCGGAAGTTGTCGGTCTCGACGTTGGCCCCAAGCAAACTGAGGACTCCTCGGGCTGGGTTGAAATCCTCGACCGCGGCATGATCCTGACGCTGCGTGGCAAGAACGGCTGGCGGGAGGTGGAGATCGGCCGCGGCTCTTCCGACAGCACCTGCCCCGTGGCGGCGCTGGAAACCTGGCTTAAACTGGGCCGCATCGCCCATGGACCGCTGTTTCGGCGGGTCACGGGGCAAGGCAAGACCACTGGCCCCGAGCGACTACGCGATCAGGAGGTTGCCCGCCTGGTCAAGCGCACTGCCATTGCTGCAGGGGTGCGTGGGGATCTTTCTGAGGACGAACGAGAGGGAAAATTTGCCGGACATTCGCTGCGCGCCGGCCTCGCCTCGTCGGCTGAGGTCGATGAGCGCTATGTGCAGAAGCAGCTCGGGCATGCCTCGGCGGAAATGACCCGCCGCTACCAACGCCGCCGCGATCGGTTCCGGGTCAACCTCACCAAGGCTGCGGGCCTTTAGCCCCAGCGAAATCAGGCCAGATCGGTGTGCGCGAAGTCATTGCCCTTGTAGAGCAGTGGCATCTTGCGGTTTTTGGCACAGGCGTAGGACAGGCAATCGGCCAGGTTAAGCTGAGCAGGATGTCCCCTGCCCTTCCCGTAATCCGAAAAGGCTTGCACCGCTAGCCGAACGTCGTGCCCGGGGGGTGCTACTTGTCGAGCTCGACGTCGGAAAGGCAAGCAGCCAATGTCGTGCCATCTAGTTGCTCCCGATAGGGCGCATTTACGGTCGTTAGCACTAGGTTTATGTGTTTATTGGTTCCCATAAAACCGTGTGCTCGTGTTTAGTCGAGCCAGCTAACTCCACGATAGCTGATCGCGCGGCAGCCGGCCGCTAGGATCAAAAACCTCGACCTGGTGTGGCAGCGTCGGTCCCCAATTCCACAGAACCAGATTGCGATCTTCTTCATCGGCGCCAGAAGCATAGCTGGGCACGAGAATGCCAGCGACGCCCTGTGTAACGAGTCGGTCATAAATCGACCAGGAGATAGGCCTCTTGCCACCAGCGAGAGCTGACGCCCAAGCACACCTCATCTCGTCCATCGACACCGATACATCTCCCCTGCCCTGCTCTGTCGTCAGATCGACAACATCCTCGCAATCGACATCGTAGGAACACAGCACTGTCGGATCGAGCCGGTGCGCGAATCCCTGACTGATCTCCTTGATCGCGGTCATGATGCTGAGCCCAAGATAGAGCGCAGGCACGCCCTGGGGATTAAAACGCGCCCCTCGTATCGCTGCTCCCTCGTCAGAAATCGGCTTGAATGCCCAACGAGGATCGTGAGCGCGAAAGCAAGTACCGACGAATCTCACGCAAATCCGCCAAGTGCCATATGATCAAGGTACTCCCGGACAGCCGAGGCCTTACCGTCTTTAACCAGGGCTTCGGCAGTCCGACCTCCGAAGGCCGGTAGGGGCTGGGCGCGATACCAAGCCATTGCCTGATCCTTGCCGCCAGCCCAGTCGGTCACCCGGCTAATGATCTCCAGCATTTCCCGCAACCGGCCCTGAGCTTTTGGCGCCCCTATCCGCTCCGAGCGATAGAGGGTCTCTCTCGCTAATCCAGTCGTCTCCGCCAGCTGCGACTTAGACATACCGAAGCCGTCTGCTACTCGCTCTGCAGCGATCCGTCCCGCAGGATCCATATAGGACAAAACCAGCGGCAGCGCCTGCGCGGCCATTTTATGCATTTGGGCCATATCTCGATCACCCATGAAAGCGTAGATGCCACATCTACTGTACGCAATATATGGCATCCGACCTGGAAATCAATCAACATCATCACGATTTTGGCCCGCGCCTATCGAGGTTTTGACGCAGCGCGTCACTGATCTCGAGGCGTTTCTCGGTACGAACCACTTTGCCAGCTGTCTCCAACTCGTCCGCGGCTTCCGCCACCCCACTATTGGCCACCTTCGCCGCATCAAGCTTGGCCCGAACCAAAGCCATGACCATCGGCCAGACCGAGAATTTGCCGTCCTTTGCCCGATCGGTCAAATTCCGCAAATAACCCCCGGCGCTTTTGATCTGATCCTGCCGCTGGTAGATCGCCGCAATGGTGATCGCTGCCTGCTGTTCGCCCATCGCAGTGCGTGCATCCTCCCAGGCGCTGGGGCTAATCCCCAAACTCGGCCGGGCTACCTCGGCGGCCGCAAGGAACTCCCGCCAGTTGCGAATGCCGCTGCCGCCCTTCACCAACCAAAGCAGGTTCGGGCAGGCATCCAGAACAATTCCCAATGGCAATTCACGCTTCGGCAGGCTCCGTACGTTATCTGGGTCCGAGGCGCTGCCGCTCGCTTCTTCTATTTTTCCTAAGCGATGTTCAGATTCATTTTTAGAGTCTGGTTTTGAATTCTGTATGTGGCGCTCAGTTTGAGACTCATTGGCGTTCAGATTCTTTGTTTTCACAAAGGATTCCAATACGTCACGCACTTCAGACCAAAGGTCCTCAAGGTCCGTAGCGATCGCCTCGAGGACTTGCCGTGGTGCCGTCCGCGGAATCTGGCCGACGATGGTCTGATAGGCTTGCTGCACCCTACCCCAGTTGGCTGGCACGCCCTCTTCAATACCAGCTTCGATCATCTTGACGATGTCACGGCGGCATATGGTTAGCCGTTCCTTAACAAGGCGGTGCGCCTTCTTCTCGGCGCGAACGGCTTCCGCCAGCTCCTTGAACTCGGCCGCGCGGGCAACGATTGGAGAAATGTCGAAGCCATAGGCCTGCTCGATCTCGCCATCATAGCCTTTACGGGCGAAGCGTTTGCCATTGGGGCTGTCCCGGCGGATGACTAGGCCGCAATCGACCAAGTTTGCCAGATGGCGCCGAAGTGTCGCCGGCGACATGCCATTGGCCCGGCCGATCAACTGCTCGTTGGACGGCCAGACAATGAGTTCGCTATCGCCATAGAGCGCGGTTTCGGGATGGAAGGACAGCAAGGCGTCAAGAATGGCCAAGGCGCGATCGGTCGCACCCAGGGCAATCCTGGCTTCCTTAATATTCTGAAAGACGTGCCATTTGTGAACGGTCGCGTCCTTAGGCATTGCCTTAGAGGCCACCTGACTTGAAATCATGCCAAGTGATAGCGCTCGCCGCCCAAAGGGCGTCGTTGAGGTATACGTCTGCATTGTCTTTCACCTTGCGTAAGGCAAAAGAAATACGGCCGCCAAAGCGGTGTAGGCCGACGAGGGCCTTGACTGCGATTCCGGGAAGTGCGATTCTCGCGTTACCACACTACGAGAGAGGCTTCCGGAACGTTGTTTTCGGGGGCCTTTTTCTTTTGCGGACTACTCTCCGTTGTTTTGTTGGTCGGTTTGCTGCCGGAATTCCTCGTAAAAACGGTCGAGATGCTCCGTCAGGTAGTCTCCGAACGCTCGTGCATCCGGTCCCCTCGCCTTGAGGGCAAGGGTGAATTTCTTTCCATCAGTGACCGCTTCCGCTGCCAGACGACCATCGGCCGGCGCCCAGCTCGCTCGGGCGGGACTTGCTTTTGGACGCGCATTCACTTTTTTGGTTTTGAGATGGGAGACCAGCGCATCGAACCTAGCGTCACTTGGCAAGGTGGCGATTGCTGGCGACTCCATAAAGCTAAGCGCTTCCTCGAGATTGCTGGGCTTATCCAGGAGCAATTTAAGATCATACCAGCGATCTCGACCAATACGCTTGGCGCGACCGATCGCCTTCAGTAGCGGCGTCGGAAGCCCAGCGACAGCGAGCATTTTTGACAGCGTCGACTTATCGGCGCCGAGGGCCGCCATCACAGTGGAGTTGTCGTCGTCAAAATTCCGGTTGCTGATCTCAGCGGCAAAGACAGCTTTCTCAATAAAGGACGTATTGGCTCGACCGTTGTTTTCCTGCCCCTGCGCTATAACGTGATCCCGATCAGTCATCGGCTTGATCACGGCGCGAACCTTGCGGCCGAGTTCAACTGCAGCTCGCCGCCTCAGGTGGCCAAAGACGAGCATATAGCGGCCAGTCTGGCTCGGATGCGGACGAACGAGAACCGGGGAATCTTGTCCTCGCTCGCGCACCGCTTCCAACACTCGCTGGAATTCTTCCCTATAGTCATCGTCATCGAGGTCGAAGCGATCTCTGGCGAAAGAATCGTCGATGGTGGCAGGATCAAGCTCGACGATCGTCTCGCCTTCGAGCAGCTTGTCCGCCTGCGAGGCCATTTCGTCGATCGAGCTCAGCAGGGAACGCGTAGCGCCCTTCGTAGCATAATCGAGCGCACGGTTATCCGTCGCCGACTCTTCATGGCTTAGCAAATTGGCAAAAGGGTTTCTTCGCGCCATCTAACACCTGCCTCGGCTAGTTAGACGATTGATTTCACGTCTCTTTTTGCCGGTTTTTACGGCCGTCAACTTCATGACCTTCCCCAAGCGTGGTGGACAAGCCCTTGAATCTCAAAATTCACCGCATCGAGGCTCTCGATGGCGCGGTCATAGGTATCTCGATTGAAGTTGGCACGCTCAACTTCATAAAGAGACTGCTTGGTGAGACCCGCGTCAGAGATAGCCGTCGACTTGAGCATCTGGTGTTGTAAGATGTCCTCGGCAAGCATGGACTGCATGAACCCAAGCATCTGGGCCTGTGGAACGTCCATCGGCTCGTAGCGCGTGATGAGGTAGCGCAGCCAGTCGAGGTGAAAGTCTGCACCCGCCTTCTTGATCGTCTTAGCAATGTTCCCGAGCATTAGCAGAAACTGACTCATCGACATAAGATCGAGCATTTGCGGATGGACCGTGATCAGAACCGATGTCGCTGCGCTAAGTGCGGTCAGAGTCAGGTAGCCGAGCTGCGGCGGGCAATCGATGACCACGACGTCAAAACGGTCGTCTACCGTTTCAAGAGACTTCCCCAGACGAGTGAAGAAGCGCTTCCCGTCCTGTGAAGTCTGCATGGCCAGAGGTGTCTCGTACTCGTATTCTTGCAGCTCAAGATTTGCAGGAATAATGTCGAGTAGGGGGAAATTGGTCGGTCGAATAACCTCAGCCAGCGGACGTGGATTGTCATAGCGGATGGAATCGTAAAGCGAGGAGTTCTTATCGAGTTCGGGTTGGAAACCATGCAACGCCGACAACGAGGCCTGCGGGTCAAGATCAACCGCAAGGACTCGATGACCCGTCAGGGCTAGGTGCTGGGCGAGGTGGGTCGCAGTCGTCGTTTTGCCCGAGCCACCCTTAAAGTTAACTACCGCGATGACCTGAAGCTTTTCACCGGGCTTGCGGCCCGGGACATAGTTCTTGGCGTCAGATCGTCCATTTTTGTCGAGATAGTGCCTGAGCTCGATCATCTGCTCGGCTGTGTAGAAGCGGCGGCCACCACTAGCAATTTGTGGGACCGGTCCCTTACCTTCGAGGTGGAGCCGTTTCAAATTATTGGGGCTAACACCGAGGTAATGGGCAACTTCGGCCATGCCGAACAGCCGAAGGGTCTTCTGCGCATTTGGCGGAAATTTCTCCATGCGAAGCTGGTCAAGCTTGCGGGAGATTTCGGCACCCTGAGCCAAAATCTTATCGTCGAACTCAAAGGGTGCCAGCGAGATCATCTCGTATCCGTCTCAAGAGAAAATAGCGCTAACTTGCGATATTGGTTTGATTTAGCGCCAGTATGTTCGATTCCTCCGGAGTCGCAAGGGAATTTAGGTTAAGGGCGGGTAAAACCAAGGGTCACCCCACTGAAAAATTGGGGACTTGTGGTCCGGATTTTTTTCATCCTTTCAATAGCTTAGCTAAATAGATCGCATAGTAGGGAAGGCACTCTGCTCCTCGGTAGAAAGCGGGGGACTAGCGTGCGTGACCATGGCACGGACCTTCAAATTGCGCTCAGAAGCCGCGTTGGCTGGCGACTCAGGCCAAGTAAGCCCGCCATTATGGCTGTAATGGTCCTCATAGGCTCACCGGTCGGCCGCGGAACGCAAAGAACTGCCTGAGGGTGGCGGCCCGGACATGCAGCTGCCCCTCCAACTTCAACCGTTTCGTGTCGATCCGCCCAACTCAACCTACCAAATCTGGTGGTCTGACTCGAATAATCGCCTGTGCTCTGTTGACCGCGCAAACAGATTAGCCGAGCCACAGCATGACCGTCTTCGGAACAACAAGCCTGCGCTGTCCCAAACAAGAAACGCCACGGCCCGGCCTGGCGTTAGCAGTGTAACGTCATGGCCAGCACCGTTTCTCAGTCTCGGCAGCGTCTAATACGCAAGCTCAGCGACGCGCTTGGCCCCAACATCCAGTCCGCGCTTAACGATCCGAGCGTCGTCGAGGTCATGCTCAACCCGAACAGTCGAATTTTCGTTGAGCGGATAGGGCAGGGCGTGTCCTCCTGCGGTGAGCTAGGTGCGGAGGCAGCCGAAACCGTCATTGGCATCGTGGCGCATGCACTCAACTCCGAGGCCAATCACGATCATCCCATTGTTTCAGGCGAACTTCCGATTGCAGGCTACCGTTTCGAGGGCTTGTTGCCGCCGCTGGTCGGGGCGCCAACGTTTACGATCCGCAAGCCGGCCTCGATGGTGATGTCGCTCGCGGAATATATGGGCAACCACAGCATCACGGCCGAGGACGCCGAGATTATTCGCAATGCTGTCGTCTCACGTCTGAATATCGTCATCGCTGGTGGGACCGGCAGCGGCAAGACGACGTTGGCCAATGCCATCATTGCAGAAATTGCCACCACGGCACCGGATCAGCGTCTAGTCATTCTTGAAGACACGTCCGAAATCCAGTGCGCAGCACACAATGTGGTCACGCTTCACACCTCAGATTCCGCTGACATGGCACGCCTGCTCAAATCCACCATGCGCTTGCGGCCGGACCGCATCATCGTGGGGGAAGTCCGCGACGGCGCCGCGCTGACCTTGCTCAAAGCCTGGAACACAGGGCACCCAGGTGGTGTCACCACCATCCACGCCAATAGCGCCATCTCCGCCCTCACACGCCTCGAGCAACTCGTTGCCGAGGTTAGTGCCATGCCGATGCGCGAGGTGATCGGGGAAGCTGTCGACCTCATCGTGGCGATTGCCCGAACACCAACAGGACGCCGCGTCACAGAAATCCTGCATGTCGAGAACTATCGCAGTGGCAGCTACCAGTTCGAGATTTGTTCGCCAGACAAGGAGAATGCGAATGTGGCGTAAAGCCCTCGCTGTGGGCACAAGTCTAGCGATGAATGCGAGCGTGATGGTTCGACCGTCCTTGGCCAGCGGGGGAGGGGGGTTACCCTGGGAGGGTCCGCTCCAGCAAATTCAGCAATCCATTACCGGGCCGGTGGCCGGCGCGATTGCCTTGGCCGCCGTCGCGGTCGCCGGCGGCATGCTGATCTTCGGTGGCGAACTCAACGATTTCGCGCGGCGATTGATGTACATCGTGCTCGTCGCTGGGGTCCTGCTCGGCGCCACGCAGATCGTTGCGCTGTTCGGTTCGACGGGCGCCTCCATTGGCGAGGCGGCACAGTTCTCTTCAGTCGGAGCAATCGGAGCGTTCCATGACTGAGATTGGCAGCCGCTTGCAGCGCGTCCGGATCCATCGCGCGCTCTCGCGGCCTAACCTTTTGTTGGGCGCCGACCGCGAACTGGTTCTGGCCACCGGCCTCGCTTCCATCATTTTGATCTTCGTGGTGCTCACGCCAACGTCCGCCGTGGTGGGCATCACCATCTGGATCGTAATCGTGGGCCTGCTGCGCATGATGGGCAATGCCGACCCCCTGATGCGCCGGGTCTATCTGCGGCACATCCGCTACCGGCCATTCTACCGGCCAACCGCTTCGCCGTGGCGCAAATACTAAAGGGAATCGAACATGGTTGCACTTAAGCAGTTTCGCCGCACCGCGCCAGGCTTTTCGGACTTGCTGCCCTATGCCGGGCTTGTGGACAACGGGGTGCTCTTGCTCAAGGACGGCTCGCTAGTGGCCGGCTGGTACTTTGCAGGCCCTGACAGCGAAAGCGCCACCGATGTCGAGCGCAATGAAGTGTCCCGTCAGATCAACGCCATCCTTGCCCGATTGGGGAGCGGCTGGATGATCCAGGTCGAAGCCTTGCGGCTGCCCACCACCAGCTACCCGACCCGCGAGCAATCTTATTTCCCTGACCAGGTTAGTGTGTTGATCGATGACGAGCGACGCCAGCACTTTGAGGCGGCAAACGGGCATTTCGAGAGCCAGCACGCCATCATCCTCACTTATCGTTCGCCCCAGCCGGGGCAATCGAGGCTTACGCGCTATGTCTATGCGGATAGGGCCTCGCGGGCGGAGCGGTTTGGTGACACCGCGCTTGCCGCCTTCAAAACAGCGATCCGTGAATTTGAACAGTATATGGCCAATGTAGTGACCATCCGGCGCATGGTCACCCACGAAACACCCGATCATGGTGGCGCCCGAAGCGCCCATTATGACGAGTTACTGCAGTTCGTGCGCTTCTGCGTTGTTGGGGAGAACCACCCAGTCCGCCTACCCGATATTCCAATGTATTTAGATTTCCTGGTAACGGCCGAGTTTCATCACGGCCTCTCCCCGCTGATCGACAATCGGTATTTGTCTGTGGTCGCCATAGACGGGTTTCCGGGCGAAAGCTGGCCCGGGATCCTCAACACTCTGGACTTGATGCCGCTAAGCTACCGTTGGTCGAGCCGGTTCATGTTCCTCGATCCGATCGAGGCACGGCAAAAGCTCGAGCGCACACGAAAAAAGTGGCTGCAGAAAGTTCGGCCTTTCATGGATCAGCTATTCCAGACCAGGTCGGGCGCCGTCGACCAGGACGCCGCTCTGATGGCGAGCGAGGCCGAAGACGCCATTGCCGAGGCTAATTCGCAACTGGTCGCCTATGGCTACTATACCCCAGTCATTGTTCTCTTTGGAGACAATGACCAAAAGCTGCGCGAACAGGCCGAGAGCGTTCGCCGGATCGTCCAGGCCGAAGGCTTTGGTGCCCGCATTGAAACGCTGAATGCGACCGAGGCCTATCTGGGGAGTCTGCCAGGCAATTGGTACGCAAACATCCGCGAGCCGCTCCTCAATACCCGCAACCTAGCCGATCTTATCCCGCTTAACGCGGTATGGTCCGGAAGCCGCGTCTGTCCTTGCCCATTCTATCCACAAAATGCGTCGCCCCTGATGCAGGTGGTCAGTGGTTCAACCCCATTCCGGCTTAACCTGCATTCTGGTGACGTGGGGCACACATTGATCTTTGGCCCCACCGGCTCAGGTAAGTCGACATTGCTAGCGTTGATCGCTGCACAGTTTCGTCGCTACGAAAACGCTCAGCTGTTTGCCTTCGATAAAGGCAAGTCGATGCTGCCGCTCACGCTGGGCGTTGGCGGCGATCACTATGATGTCGGGGCAGGTGAGGCCCTGGCGTTTTGCCCATTAAGCGAGCTGACGTCTGACAGCGATCGAGCTTGGGCCGCCCAATGGCTCGAGACACTACTCGTCCTGCAGGGCGTCCGGGTAACACCTGACCATCGCAATGCCATTTCCCGGCAATTGGGGTTGATGACAACCTCGGAGCGCCGCTCGCTTTCCGACTTCATTTCGGGCGTGCAACTGCGCGAAATCAAGGAGGCGCTGCATCATTACAGCGTCGATGGTCCGATGGGTCATCTGCTCGATGCCGAAGGTGATGAACTGACATTGTCCAGCTTCCAGACCTTCGAGATCGAAGAGCTGATGAATATGGGTGAGCGCAATCTGGTACCGGTGCTGCTCTATCTGTTTCGGCGCATTGAGAAGCGACTAACTGGCGCGCCCAGCCTGATCATTTTGGATGAAGCCTGGCTGATGCTAGGCCATCCGGCTTTTCGCGACAAGATCCGCGAGTGGCTCAAGGTGTTGCGCAAGGCCAATTGCGCTGTCGTTCTAGCAACCCAATCGATTTCGGACGCGGAGAATTCCGGCATCATCGATGTCCTCAAGGAATCCTGCCCGACCAAAATCTGTCTGCCAAACGGGTCCGCGAGGGAGACGGGAACGCGCGAGTTCTACGAGCGGATCGGTTTTAATGACCGGCAAATCGAGATCATAGCCACGGCTATGCCAAAGCGAGAATACTACGTCGTCTCGCCCGATGGTCGACGGCTCTTCAACATGGCGCTGGGCCCGGCAACATTGAGCTTTGTCGGTGCCAGTAGTCGCGACGATCTTGCTCGCGTCACCGCGCTTTATCAGCAATTCGGGACAGGCTGGCCAGCGCAGTGGCTTGCCGAAAGAGGTGTGTTCCATGGGTCAGCATCGTCTGTTTGAGGCCGCAGCGGCCCTTCTGATTGCAGCGTCTCCCATTCCGACTTCAGCGGCTGGGCAACTGGTTGGCGCGACGGAGTTCACCCAGATACTCAACAATGCCGAGCTTGTGGGCTTGGTGGGGCAGTCTGGGGTGCAGATCGACAACCAAATCACTCAGATCGGCCATCAACTCGAGCAGATCCAAAACCAACTCAGAATCTACGAAAACATGATGCAGAACACCCTGACATTACCCGATCAGGTGTGGGGCCAAGTCGAGAGCGATCTTGACCGACTACGAACCATTGTTGGGGAGGGGCAAGGGATGGCTTTCTCCATGGGCAATATCGATGACATGCTCAAGCAGCGGTTCCAAAGCTATTCCGAGTTCTTGGCCGATCCTCTGCGCGGCGAGGACTTCTCGGCGGCGTATCAGAGCTGGTCCGATACCAACCGCGACACCATTGCCGGGACGCTTAAGACGGCAAACCTGACTGCCGAGCAGTTCAGCTCGGAGGAGGCGACCATGGCCCAATTGCGGAACATGTCGCAAACCTCGGTTGGCCAAATGCAGGCTCTGCAGGTGGGCCACCAGATTGCGACCCAGCAGGTGGCGCAGACCCAAAAGCTTCGGGGTCTTGTCTCGCAGCAGATGACCATGATGGGCACCTGGTACCAATCCGAGCAGGCGGCGAGGGATCTGGCACAGTCGCGTCGCGAAGAATTTTTCAACGCCACCCGCCCACCAACATCAGGCGGCCAACAAATGGAGCCTCGTTGGTGAAATCGATCCTTCCGACTGCAATCGCTGTTTTTAGTCTCAGCCCCGTCGCTGCGCTATCCGTCATCCGGGCCAGCTCCGTCACCGAGGCGGTCAGAGCGCGGATGCGTTCTGATTCCGAGCGCCCAGCGGCTCGCGGAGCACAAGTAATGCGACCTCGGTGGAACGATTGATGGGCTCCACTCCTTTGCATCCCGCCTACGTCCTCATCGTCGCAATTTGGGTTGTTGGCATCGGTGCTGCCCATGGGCAAGACGGTGGCGTGCTCGCCAATTTGGAGAACGGCATTGCCAATGCGGCAGCAGGGTGGGAAGCCACTATTATGCAAGCCGCGCGGTCGCTGTTCTGGATTCTTGCAGGCATCGAAGTTGGGATTGCTGCCGTATGGTTGGCGATTCAAGGGGCCTCGCTCGACAATTGGTTTGCCGAGTTGGTTCGTCGAATCCTCTTTATCGGCTTTTTTGTCTTCGTGCTGGAGCAGGGACCGGGGTTCGGTCGCGCCGTTGTAGATAGCCTGTTCCAAATCGGATCCAGTGGTGGCTCGGCATCGCCCGTCGATGTCTTCAACGCCGGCATAGCCGTAGCGTCAGACATGTCACAGGACGTCCGATTTGGTCTCTTTGAGGACAATGCTCTCGCCATAGCGGCGGTCTTCGCCATGATCGTCGTCGTGATCTGTTTCGCCCTGGTCGCAGCGATCTTCGTTGCGGTGATGGTCGAAATGTATGTCGGCCTTCTTGCCGGCATGATCATGCTCGGTCTAGGTGGCTCCAGCTTCACCAAGGATTTCGCCGTCCGCTATCTGATCTACGCGTTTAGTGTCGGTATGAAGCTCATGGCCCTTGTCATGATCGCGCGCATAGGCTCGGAAGTCCTCATTGATATGGCCGATGCCAGCGCGAGCGGCGACAAGTTTCTGACCTCACTCGCCATTGCCGGCATTGCCGTCGTCGTCTTCATGATCGCGATCTATGTGCCGGCCATTATCCAGGGCGTGATCCAAGGCGTTTCGGTGACCAATGGTGGTGAGACCCTACGGCCAACATTAGCTAACGCCCAATTCGGCGCCGGCGTTGCTGCTATGGCCGCGACCACCGCCGGGGCAGGGGGGCGGGCTGCCGCCGGCGCCTTTGAACGAGGCGGCTTCACGGGTGCAACAGCAGCTGGTTCGGCTGCAATGGCGTCAACAGCCATACGCGGCCTTGCAGCGACGGGATCAGCGGTTAAGGACCAGGCTATCGGCGCTCCCGGCAGTTTCGGGACGAGCACTATGGGTCTGGCTAACTCCAAGCTGGCCGCCAGCCTGGGGCAGGGCGGTCGTCCGGCTAGCTCCACCAAACCTTCCGTCCCTTCCGGCAAGATCGACAAGCCGTAAGGAGCATAGTCTATGTCCACTTCGACTCCCCCGACAATCCCTATCTCGCCGCGCGCTTCGAATGGAACGAACGCTATGGCGGGTACATCCGCGCCGCGAACGCCTGGCGGGCGGTCGCGATGATTTCGCTGACGCTTGCGGTGATCGGCGTCAGTTATGCGCTTTACCAAAGTACACAGGTCAAGCTGGTTCCTTATATCGTTGAGGTCGACAAACTCGGCGCGCCTGCGCTGGTCGGCTTCCCCGAGCAAATCGAGTACGCCGATCCGCGCGTGGTACGGGCTATGCTGGGTGGCTTTGTCGCCGACCTCAAGTCCATCACGCCCGACGCTGTCGTGCAGAAACAATACATCGATCGCACTTATGCGATGCTGCGCACCACCGACCCAGCAACTGAGAAGATCAACGCCTGGTTTCGCGGTGCTAACCCATTTGAACGCGCCCGCACGGCCACCGTGTCGATCGAGGTCAACAATGTGGTTGCCCTGTCCAGCCAGTCCTATCAGATCGACTGGACGGAGTATGAACGCGACCGCCAAGGCAAGCAGCTCGCCACACGCAGGTTCCGCGGTATCGCCACTGTCACACTGACCCCACCGCAGGATGAAGCCATCATCCGTCTCAATCCCATTGGCCTCTATATCCGCGACTTCGATTGGACGGCCCAGTTGTGAGGTTCACAATTCCCATGCAGAAGCAGTCCGCTCACACGAGCGCCTTTGTTTGGTTAGCCGCCATTGGCGTGACGATCTTCTCGACGGGCTGGGCCATCGCCCAGGATCTATCCGAGAAGGAGAACCGGGCGACCCACCTCTCCGACCAATGGCAACAAGGACAAGGTGTGGTTTCCCGAGGACCCGATGGCAAAATCATATTCCTCTATGGCGAAGTGCAGCCCGCGGTGATCTGTTCGCCATTGCAGGTTTGCGACATAGAGTTGCAGGCTGGCGAAGTGGTACGTGACGTGCTGGTCGGCGATACTGTGCGTTGGAAGGTAGAACCGGCCACGTCAGGCCCAGCCGGGGGCCAGTCTGTCCACCTCATCGTCAAGCCGTCCGAAAGCGGACTCGAAACCTCCATGGTGGTGACCACGTCTCGGCGCACGTACCACATCAAGCTCAGATCCCATGCCTCCAGCTACATGGCCAGGGTTGGCTTTGAGTATCAGGAACACGTGGCAATGCGGCTGGATGAAATTAACGCGCGCGTGCAGGCCAACACTATTGCCGGGGCAGGAGTGCCGGCGGAGAACCTGGATTTTGACTTTCGCCTGGAGGGTTCAGCGCGTTGGAAACCGACCCGGATCTATACCGACGGCGTCAAGACCTACATTCAGTTTCCGAATGCGCTTTCAGGCGGCGACGCACCTGTATTGTTCGTCATTTCGGGCGGGCAGAACCGCATCGTCAATTATCGACTGAACGACACCATGATGGTGGTCGACTACCTCATCGACCATGCGGTGCTCGTGTCTGGCGTCGGCGGGCAGCAGCAAAAGATCACTATCAAGCGAAGGGGCTGACCATGCTCGACCGGTTTATCCCGCTGCGCGCCAGTAGCGCGCTCTTTCTGGCCATTATGCCGGCAGGATGTGCCACATTTGGGGCGGCTCACACTGCGGCCTTGGTGAGTACCGATGCGGCGCAGGTTTCAGCCCCAGCGGCCGAAATTATTGCTGAAGATCTCGTCGGCCGTTTGGCTGAGGCTGTGGGTCCGGGCACCGGCACCATCACGTTGCGACCGGACACTTCCGCATTCGCCATCGCACTAGACACCTCGCTCCGAAAATGGGGCTATGCTGTCGCCGCCGGTGACAAGGCAGAGATCGCGAACCCAATCCCGCTTACCTACATTCTTGATACCCTTGATGACTCGGTATTGGCGCGGCTGTCCACGCCCGTGGTCGATCTAGGACGTGCCTATGCGCTAACCGCAGCCGGAGCGGAGCCATCAAGCCCACTGTCGGTCATGTTGCGCTCATAGGGGCACGGGAACAATGGCTACAGTCGATATCACGCCAGAGCTACCCAAGAGCGATACCCCCAGGGTCCGGCGGCTCAATCGCCTGCCGGTCATCTTTGCGATCACCTTGGCTGTCGTCGTTGTGATGGTTGTTGTCTATGGACTATCGACACGCGGGTACTACGGACCGGAGGAGCGGGGACCAGACCGATCTACAGGAGCGCCCGCACGCAGCTTTGGGGATCGGCTTAAAGATGGAGTTCCCGATGGGATAATCGAGCCGCCCATTGTCCCGGCGGTCATACAGCCACAACCACTGCCGCCTTCGCCTGCGGCCAATCCGTTCCAGCCGGCGCCGACAACCCCACCATCCGAAACGCCAATCGCCAGCGCGTCGGAGGACTGGCGGGCCCGGCTGCAGCGCGAGCAAGAAGAACAGTATCTACGCGAATTGCATCGTCAGCGAATGTTGAGCCTGCAAGCCGATCAGGCAGCGCTCGATTCACCGATAGCGGTGGAGGTCCATCGGTTGAGCCTCCAACAGGCCGTTCAGGGCCCCGCCCAAGCATCTGCGGGCAGCATGCGACCGGATCTCTCAAATCTCTATGCCACTTTGGGTGCCGGACAAATCACTGAGCCCAACAACCAAGGAGCTAAGGAGAATTTTTTCAATCAGAGCCTGCAGGACTTGGGCTACCTAGCCAACGGCGTAGTTCCAGCGATGTCGCCCTATGAGCTGAAGCGCGGCTCCGTTATTCCCGCGACGTTGATCACCGGGATCAACTCCGATTTGCCTGGTCGCATCATCGCCCAGGTTAGCCAGAACGTCTTTGACAGTGTAAGCGGACATCACTTGTTGATACCGCAGGGTTCACGCCTGTTGGGGCGTTATGACTCCAAGGTCACGTTTGGCCAACGACGTGCCCTTGTCATCTGGACCGATATCGTCTTTCCCAATGGCGCTACCCTGCAAATTGCCGGGATGGCGGGCACGGACGCCCAGGGTTATGGCGGTTTTGCCGATCAGATAGATAACCACTATTTCGAGGTCTTCGGCTCGGCCATCCTCATCGCCGCGATTGGTGCCGGGATCGATATGGCGCTGCCTCAGGATCGCAACTCGTCCAACAATGACGGAACCGATGCGGCGCGGCGCTCCTTCGCTGAAACATTCGGCCGTGTTGCGGACCGCACGATCGACAAGAACATGGACGTTCAGCCCACGGTCGAGATCCGGCCAGGATACATTTTCAATATTCTCGTCGACCAGGACATGGTGTTCCCCAACTCATTCTAGCCCACGCGGACGGCTGACTACTTATCCGTCGCCCAATAACCAAGTTTTGACCGGCGGCGTAGAGTTTTTAGGAGGGTGTTTCTTTACAAGCCCGTCTTGATCGCCAAAAAGTTTAAAAGGACATTTTTTTATCATTGATAACGACTTAGGGAGGGGTCCCGACAATGAGAATGGAACCTGACTGGTTGATTGAGTTCCTTGAGCGTTTAGAAATCGTACAGAAGCAGGCCGATCTATCTGCTTCACTTAAGGCGCTCGCCGGTAATCTCGGGTTCGACCATTTTAGTTACATCGACTCCTACGGCAGCGACATTCGCGGTCTGTCGAATTATCCCAAAGACTGGCAGAACGTCTATCTTGCCCGCGAGCTCGTGGTGCTGGACCCGGTGGCGAAATCAGCTCAGGCTATTCGCAGGCCGTTCAACTGGAACGAAAACACTGTGCCGCTACCTATGTCCCAAAGACAGGTGGCATTCATGGAAGAAGCGGCCGAAAGTGGTATTGCTGCCGGCGTAACCATACCCATTCCAGCCGGTTATCGGCATAATGTCATGCTAACCCTGGCGTCGCCGTTTGGCGCGGCGGACAAGCTTAGTGATCCAGAGCTCTCCTTCTTGCGCGATGCCGCGAATTCTCTGCATGGTCACATCCGGGGGCGGCTACGGCATCTGCTTGATGGCCCGGACTATCGTCTCACCCCCGGCGAGTGTCGGGTCCTGATCTGGGTGCGCCACGGCTTTCCGGCCAATGAGATTGCATCGATTTTGGACGTCAAATACGACTCTGTTCAATTCCACCTGCGCAGTATTCGCCGCAAATTGGGAGCCATGAACATCCAGCACGCAGTTGGTATCGCGACCTCACATGGGCTCATATAGCAGTTTCAAGCTACTGAATTGCGGGGGCGACAACATATATTGTCCTTTGCACGGGCCCATTCGCAGAGGCGCCGCAGATAATTCGGAGGTAAACCGGATATGTGGGAGCACATCATCAGGATCACATCTGTCCACCTTCGTTCCCCCAAAGCATCGTGAACTGGTCGGAACTGGAAAAGCGGCAGCAATCTGATGTCGTGCTCGAACGCATAGTGCGGTCTAGTACAGTCGCAGAGGCGCTGCGGACGATGCGCGATCATTATGGCCTGTCGCACGTCACTTACCATCTGGCGCAAACAGTCGTTGGAAAGGTAGATTCACCTTTCGTACGAACGACTTACCCGGACTCCTGGGTGGCGCGATATCTACTAAAAGGCTATATTCACGTCGATCCGATCACTCGGGAAGGTTTTGCTCGGTCGTTGCCTTTCGACTGGGATGAGGTTGAGACCACCTCTTCGGACGAACCCTTTTTGATAGATGCTGCCAAACATGGTGTGGGCAGCCGGGGCTGCTCTATTCCAATCACTGACAAGGCCGGGCGAAGGGCGCTTGTTTCGGTGAATTCGATGCTTCCAGAAGTCGGTTGGCGGAACCTCATGGCGCGCTTTCTCAATGAGTGGGTCGAGTTGGGGCAACTCATCCATCGAATTGCGATCGCCGAGCTCTACGGGGAGCGTGATCCTGTGCCAGCACTCACGCGCCGAGAGATCGAATGCTTGCATTGGACCGCTCTTGGAAAGGACCACAGGGATATTGCGGTCATTCTGAGCATATCAGAGCACACAGCGCGGGATTATACGAAGTCGGCTCGATTAAAACTGGGATGCGCCACACTATCTGCGGCAGTTACACGAGCAAATCACTTGCGCATCATAAGCCCATGGCCTTCCGGACCCCCATGAATCGAGGGGTCAATTTGCGGGGATTTCTGATTAAATCCATAGCGCGCATCTTTTCCGCAATAGTTTTAAGCGGAGAGAACAGCGATGATCGTTTCGATACAAACATTCGAGCATCAGAAGTACTCAGATGTGATGTTGCAAATGTTCCAAGCACGAAAGAGGGTGTTTTTCGACACGCTGCATTGGGACGTCTCTGTTCAGGAGGAATGTGAACGGGATCAGTATGACGACATGGACCCCGTGTACCTCGTTTGGTGCGATCAACGCCGCTCCCGTCACTACGGCAGCATGAGACTGATGCCGACGACAGGGCCAACACTTCTTTACGATGTCTTCAGATGCACCTTCCCTGACACCGCCAACCTGGTCGCCCCCGGCATCTGGGAAGGCACACGCATGTGCCTCGATGAGCAAGCACTGGCGGCGGACTACCCCCAAATCCCTCCGGGTCGGGCGTTCAGTCTTTTGCTGGTGGCACTATGCGAGTTTGCACTGGATCACGGTATTCATACGCTGGTTTCAAACTACGAACCGCACGTCAAACGCCTCTATCACAGAGCGGGCGCCCGTGTTCATGAGCTGGGGCGCGCAGAAGGCTTTGGGCGATCTGCGGTGTGTTGCGGCGCCTTTGAAGTTTCACTGGATGTGCTGAGGACAATGCGCGCAAAACTGGGTCTTTCGGAAGCAATCTATCGAAGGCCAAGAAAAGCTTCCGTCGCTGTGTCGACGTTCTGCGCCGCTTAAGCGGGCTGGTGCTGGGATATGGCATCGATCGTCATCGCTTCCACCGACGTAGATTACTACCTACTGCTCTCGCACATCCTATCGGAGGCAGGGTTTGCGGTGCGGCTGGCGTCAAGCGTGGAGGAGACTGTCCATCTCAGCAATGAGGCGAACCCCTTCGCAATTCTTCTCGACTGTCGTTCGGGCGACCGTCTGGCTATCGAAGCTTGTCTTGATCTCAAGCGTGATGCCACGACATTCGGAATTCCGACGGTTGCTTTGATCGGCCCCGGGGCCGAGCAGCAATATCTAAGCTTGATGACGGCGGGCGTGGATGAGAGCTTTGTGCGTCCAATTACTCCACGCAAGCTCATAGGCTTTCTCGAGAGGCTCGCTGGACTGCCAATCACTGGTCGCACATATCCAGACGGCAGGGCGACGCTCATCTACGCAGACATTGATATCGATCTCGATGCACATCGTGTCTCACGTAACGGTCGGCCAATTCATCTTGGCCCAATCGAATTTCGGATGCTTCGACACCTGATCGAGCACACGGGACAAGTTTGCTCACGCGATGCGCTGGTAGAAGCGGCCTGGCGACACGGGCAATATGTCGATCGAAGGACGGTCAATGTGCATGTCGGCCGGCTTCGACAGGCGCTGGGCGAAAGTGGCGGTAACATCATTCGCACGGTGCGCTCCGCCGGCTACATTCTCGATGCACCTGCCCAGCCGTCGCGCGACTAGCACCAGCTGGAAGGGCATTGAATTGGATTTGATTGTCACCAACACCACGATCATCACAGGCGATGGAACCACAATCCATCCGAACGGCCAAATCGGTATTGCCGATGGCAAAATCGCAGCGATATCTGTCGGGCAAGAGCAATTGTCGATGTTCGGCATACCCCGGCTTGACGCAAGAGGCGCAACCAGCTTTCCGGGTCTCATTAACGGCCACGCTCACGGGTGTGTACACGGACCGGCGATGCCCAGTGGCTCCAAGCCACTGGATCCTTCCGACGTCAGATACTTTCGCAATCGACATCTGCTTGGTGGAACCACGACCCTTTTGAACGTTTGCGGTCTATCGTTGCCGCATGAGGTCGATAGCAGCCTTCAAGGGCCGCATCCTCTTCGAACATTCGTCACAACTGCACATACAGCTAGCTCCGTCAGTGCGGCCCTCGAGGTGGATGGCAGCGGACTGCGAAGCCACCACCTAAGGGCAACTGTAGAGGAGGCTATTGCGAGCGGTGCCGTCGCGCTTGGGGAAGGGGGAGGGGGCCAGACCCTGGGAGGAGGCGCACAGGACTATGGGTTCTTGCCTCAAGCCATTCTAGAGACAACCGGCATTTTGGTCGAAGCTCGCGATGCAAGACGCCTGAAGGAGCTTCTGCTTGGCCGCACCCTTAAAGACCCGACCTTCCCGCTCAACGCGCAGTTCATTGCGTTGTGCGATGAGCTGGATCTCCTCAGTCGGTCGACGTCCGAAACCGTGGCAAAGACTATTGCTGGGTCGGTCATGAAACCCGTAAAAAACGCGCTCCTTGGTCTTGCAGAGTTGGCAGAGGCGTCCGCGCGTACTGGCCTGCCGGCAATCCTTCACAGCGCCGCGCCCTCCGCAGAGCACATCCTGGATTTAGCGCGAGCTATGCCATCTGCGCGTCTGATCGCTGCACATTGCAATCACCCCTCGTTTACGCCGGAGGAGGCAGTTGCGACGGCAAGGTTGTTGCGCGACACCGGGGTTTTGATCGATGTCAGCACCCTCGATTGCATTTCCACTCATTGGCGCAATACCGCTGAAAACTTGGATGCATTGATCGGCGAAGGTCTGGTCGATACGCTTTCAACCGATTTTGCTGGCGGCCACTGGGATGGAATTTTGGAGGCAGTGCACCGCATGATCGTTTCGGGGCAAATGTCGGCACCAATGGCCATCGCATTGGCGACGGGCAATGTGGCTTCCGCGTTCGGGGCGTTCCATGATGCGGGACGCCTAGAAGTTGGAAAGCGAGCCGATATCACGATCGCCGATAGTCTGAATCTAAGCCGGGTGCGTCATGTGATCATAGGTGGCAAACGTGTGGTTGGGGACGGCGCTATCAATGAGGCTGGGCAAGACAACGACTAGATTCTTCGAAGTTGCGACGGCGATTCCAAGCCGAGCTCGATTGCAACCGGCGACAGCTCAGACGCTTTAAGTAGTGCTCGGTGGGCACATCAATCGATCCAGTTGTTATCACCGGCTCCTTCAGCCGAAGGCCACCGAACGGTACGGGCTGTTCACATCGCTCAACAACAATGCGTTGGTGCGCAGCAGATTTTCTTCGCGCGCCTCCGAGGCGTTCCAGATCAGACCCCCGGCGGTATAAGCCGCGCTTACCTGAGGCCACGTAGTGTAGGCCTTGCGAACTTGCGGCATCAAGAACCCGGCAAAGTTTGGGAATTCCGTGCGGTCGATGAAACCCCGCCCAGCGCGACAGGCTGGCCAGGCGCACGGCGTCCACGCCACTAGATTCGGTATTTGCGCCGGTTGAACATGAAGCCGCGAAGCTTCACGATGTTGAATCAAGCGCCGGTGATTTCCGCAAGGAGATAGTTCCCCCAGTGGTTCAGTCCGAACCTAGATTATGAACCGTATGATCTCGGATAACGGTTCCATCTGCCCATGGCGATCGGGAGCCCAAAGTTGATAAAGGCGGACTTGGAACCGATCGAATAAAATATCGATTGTATGTAAACTACATATACTTAGGTCATCCTCTAGCAGGGCCGCGATGCCCACAGGAGAGTGGCCGTCGCCGCCGTACCTCGGCTGCTCTCCTACTCTTCCGAGCTTCGCTATCTCGCCGAATTCATCTATGGTTAGCCTCTCCGGCCTGATGCTCAGTCGATTAAGCTCGTTTGGGCGAGGACGCGTTGTAGCTTACCCAGCTCGCAATGCTCGGGGTCAACGGCATCCAGCAATCGTTGGCACTGAATCTCGGAAATTCGGCCGGAGGCCAAGTCAAGAAACTTGCGCCGGACGTCTTGCCGCGAGAGATCGGTCGGCCCTATGGGACTCGGATTTTCCAGGACATCTCCCGTGTTGAAGGTGACGCGCACCTTAGCAAGCGTCTCACGCGGAAAGCGCTGATCAATCGTTGGGCACACATTCAATTTAATCCGGGCGGCTAATGCTGGGACACGGTCGTCGTGCAAGAGATCCTCGGTAATCGGGGACAGGGCCGCGGGGCCACGGAGCACTAACGCCGCCAAGCAGAATGGCAGGCTGTATTGCACCTCCACGAGATTGTCGGGCGTGAGCTTATTGGCAAGGCGCAGCGCCCAGGCAAAGGTGGCAACTTCGATCCTAGCAATGCTATCGGCCTCCACAGCGACGTCTTCGATCAGAGAGCAATAGGCGTCGAGTGCAGGGTGGACATAGCGACAACATGCATATCGCTTGAAGTAGGTTTCTAGGATCAGGGTGGGCTCCAGCGCATCGCCGATCGGCGGGCGATAGTCGTAGTGAGATGTGTGGTCCAACATATCTTTTGGCCCGGTGAATCTGTCACGCGATAAGTCGATCGCCATCAGGGCCTGCACCGTGCTGATCGGAATCCCCTCTTTTGCCCAATTGCCGGTTTGCCGCGCATAGCCTGAGCTGCCGTTGGCCTGCTGGTTAGGTGCCCAAACACCTGAAATAGCGAGAGCGTTCGAAAGTTGGTCGCTATCGAGCCCAACCAAACGGCCACACGCCGCAACCACGCCAAGACCCGCCCATCGCCCGGACTGGTAGGTTTGAGTTTTCTCAAATTGCTGGGCGGCGGCGGACCGGATCGCGACTTCGTATCCCATGGCAATGGCCGCCAGGATTTGAGGGGTTGAAGACCGGGCTCGCGAAGCTTGCGCCAGCACTGCTGGAACGATCGCAGAACCAGGATGCCCGCGCGCTAGGCGGTGTCCGTCGTCAAAATCGAGTGAAGAGGCAGCCATGGCATTGCACCAGCTAGCGCCGGCGACGCTCAATCGGCGTTGAGTAAACCAGATCGGCGCGTCACCATTTGCAAAGACCGAATATGCCACCTGTCGTGCCGATATGGCGGGCCGTGCGGAAACGCCGGCAAGACAAGACGCTACATTATCGAGCACACAGTCGATCGCTTTATGCGCGACGGCAGCGGATAAAGCCTCGGTAGGGTATTGGAGGATTTGGGCTGCCAAGCGCTCTGTAACACATTGAGATTCACTCATGGGTGGCTGCGCTATTGCCAGGGAAATCGTGCATAGAAGTTCGCAACGAAGATGCTGCGACATAGGTCTCGTAGATGTATTCCGCTACGTAGAGGTCGAGACTAGGTAATCCAACGCAGGTGATGTGGGTTGGGCCTCGCCCAGGTGCACGCCCGACCACATGGCCGGCAAAATCACGCACACCGAGCGCCTGTCCTTCAGCTTCCAACGTCGAACCGCGCCGGGAGAAATAGAGTGCAAGCGACTGCGAATTGCGGGCGCTAACCATGGCAAGGTCGTCGCAGACAAGAGTGCCATTCTGCATGACATGGGTCAGGTGCTCGGCGGGTGTTTCGTCACCGGCGAGATGGAGGACAACAGAATCTGAAGCCACTTCGTGCGCCGCGAAAACCGGGGATTTTGCGTTCGAAGCAGTTATGATGAGGTCAGCCTGAGTTAGCTTAGTGTTATCGGTCACGGGAACGACCTGAGCCACGCTCGGCTGCAGCGAACGCGCAAACGCCTCGGCTGTTTGACGAGATCGCGTTCGAACCCATAGTTTTTCGAGGCAAACGCCCAGTACGGCTCCAAGTGCCAAACCGATGCTGCGCGCAATCGGGCCGCCGCCAAAGAGAAAGACATTGATCGTTTTGCGTTCGGCGAGCACGGACTCGGCAGCCAGGGTTGCATAGGTTGCCGTGCGCGCCGCCGAAATGTCGGTGCCTTCGAGAAGGCAAATTGGACGCATGGTGAATTTGTCCAAAAGCAGGATCGTCGAGAAGGAACGCGCGAGGCCGAAATGCCGGTTTGCGGCATTGGCGCCAACGATTTTGACGCTCGCCAGCCTGGGACCGATTGCTGAAAGAGCGGAGAGCTTCCAGCCAAGGCGCTCCTCCCCGAATTGATCGCGGAGCGTGGCATAGCTGGCTGACGCCCATAGCTCGGCTTCAGGTGGAAGAAGAACCGACTTTTTGCCTATACTCAAGCCGGCGCCAAAGTCCCTCCACATCTGGGCGGCCCGATCATGAAGTACCCTTGGATCAAGCGCGATTCCAGCTTGTACGAGATCAGCTGAGGATATCAGTAGCGGCGGAAAGGCGGATCGATCGCGGTCCAAGGCTTGGCCCCTCGCAGGTTCTCACCTGTCGAGGATGCATTGATCAGCCGGTTAGAAAAAGCCAAGCTTTGGGCAAATCGAGGGAGACGGTGATGGCTACTTTTTCACCCGCTGTTCGTTTTTTGTTCGGACATCGTCGCTCGCTCATCAGAGATTGGCAAATATTCCCAACCAAGTGTCGTCTGCAATGAAATCGAGGTTTTGCGAAACGGAGGGAATTTTCTGCGCGTGGGGGCTCACGATGGCGAAAGCAGAGATGTTTCGGCGCGATGACAGCCGCCACAGCTGGAAAGCACCTGGCGATGAGACGCCATCGGAATAAGATTTCGAACTCTCTCGATCTCAGCGATCTCTAGATCGGTGAAGATGCACCCGGGACCATCCGAAGCTCTTGTGATCACCTGTCCCCAGGGGTCGCAAACAAGGGAATTGCCGAAGCAGCTCCGCGGCGTCCCGTCCGCGGATGGATAGGCACCCCATTGGCCGCACGCGACGAAATAGGTCTGAAATTCGATTGCACGTGAGCGGCAGAGTACGTCCCAGTGGTCCCGGCCGGTTTCCACAGTAAAGGCGGCCGGCAAGATCACCACGTCGACGCGGCGGCGCGCAAGTTCCCAGAACAGGTTCGAGAATCGCAGATCGTAACAAATCGCGCATCCGATCCGCAGACCGCAATGCTCATAAACGAGAAGACCTGAACCCGGCCTGACCGTGTCGGATTCTCCATAAACGCGGCCCGAAGGTGTGGTGATGTCGAAGAGGTGGATTTTTCGATAGCGCCCAACTTCCAACCCGGATGCATCGAATACGACCGTCGTATTGTAGATTTTATCCTCACCAGGAATGCGCTCCAGCATGCTTCCGGCATGGACCCAAGTACGGTGCTCGGCCGCAAATTCGGCGATCGTGCGATACGCCTCCCCGTTTGGCAGATTGTCAGCGGCTAGAAGTTTTTGCTCGATTGTGCCGCCGGACCAATCAAAATGCTCCGGCAGGACAATCAGATCCGGCCGCTCCGCAGCCACTGCTCGATGCATCAGCTCAGTAGCCTGTCGAAGGTTGTGGCTGCGATCAGGTTGGGAATTCATCTGGATCATTGCCAGTTTCATTGACTGTTCTCGCGATCGAAGTCGAAAATGGAATGGCCGGACAGCAGATGCTGCCTTACGGCCAGTGATCGCTGCTGGCGCGATTTCGCCTGGACGGCAACTTCGCGCATGCGAGCGGGATCGGCGATGTAGATGCCACTGTCATCGGCGAGTACGCAGTATCCTGGCAGGACTACAGTTCCTCCGCAGGAGACCGGGAAATTGATCTCGCCTCCAAGCTGGGTGTGTCGTGAAGTCGTTTTGGCAGAGACGCCACGACACCAAACGGGCAGACCGTTGCTGGCGATCTCCGTCGGATCCGTGCAGGGACCATCGACGATGATGGCTGCAGCACCCTTTGCTTTGGCCGCCGCTGTAACGCCACCGCCGACGCAGGCGAGGCCGTCACCTTCAAGTCTGGAAATGACCAACACATCTCCGGGTTCGAGCGTGTCGATCGCCATATAGATGACACGCCCGTCCCGACCCGGGGCGGCCACGGTGATGGCTCTGCCCATGGCCCGTGCGGGAAATACCGGGCGGACGTCCGCCGCAATGAAGCCAGAGGACTCGAAGTGACCAATGGTGGCCGTTTCGACATCCGCAAGCAGCGCAAGGAGGTCTTGGTCCAGCGGTCCAGGAGGGAGCGCCGTCCGGTACAATGTTGGCATTTTGCATGTTCCGCCTGGTTAGGGCCTTAGACTGGCCGTTCGCCGGCGGTTGTGGTGCGGTGCATGATCCGGATCGAGTTCGGATCGAAGGAGTCACGCCGGTGCATCGTGCAGCGATTGTCCCACATCATGATATCGCCGGCATTCCACTGCTGCACAAACACGTCGTCGGTTGTGGTCGTATGCTCCCAAAGCTGGGCGATGAGATCGGTGCTCTCGTCGAGGGGCATTCCGACGATCCAGGCACCTTCTGCAGTGCCACCGAGATAGAGGGCATCGCGTCCCGTTTCGCCGTGCTTGCGGACCAGCGGATGCACCATGCCGACCCATTCCCGGAAATCTTCGGAGGTCGGCTTGGTCTTGCCCAGGCGCAACTTACCTGTCTTGTCGTAAGCGCTCTGGAAGAAAATCTGCCGTTTGGCCACTGCGTCGCGCAGATGGTTGGGCAGCGTTTCATAGGCTTGGTAGGTGGAGAGGAAGTAGGTGTCTCCGCCGGTTTCCGGCACCTGCACCGCCCGCAGAATGGCACCGGCCGGTGGCTTCTCGTAGAACCACGTATCGGTGTGCCAAGTGGCTTCGCTATTACCCATCGCACCACTGGGCCGACCGTCCTTCATCGCATTGCTGATGACGAGGATTTCGGGATGCGTGGGATGGCCACCTTCCTGAAGTTGCTTGGGGTGAATGACGAACTCACCAAAGTGGGCCGAAAACTCGACCTGCTGCTGATCGCTGATATTCGCGTCGCGAAACCTGATGACTCCATATTGCAGCCAAAAGTCGCGGACGGTGGCGATATCGTCTGCAGTATAGTCATTGAAATCGAAGCCTTGGATGTCTGCACAGACATTGCTGTCGTGCTGAACGGCCGTAATTCTGTTCTTTGTCAGCATCGTTTTTCCTCCACTGGATGATGATCTCGACAATCACAAAATAGATGTAGTGAACCCGCTGCGTCCAATATCAATGGATCATTATTGATATTGTTCTGCTATTAATCAGCTAGCGGGTGAGGAGCTTTATGGCCGCCGGCTCGACGGTCAGTTCGATCGCGACGTCCGTAGCCAGTTGGGCGCCGCGAGCAGCACTGATGAGCGCCTTGAAGATCGTATTGCTCTGATGCCGGCACCACACTTCGAGATAGGCACCCAGATTGACGATCTTGATGATCTGGACCGGCAGCACGTTGGCCGGACGCTCAGTTGGGGTCGGCCCTTCGATCCAGCGCAGGGCTTCAGGCCGAATGCTGCAGAACGCGATTTCTGACGACGCCGGGGCAGGGGAGGCGGCCAGCAGCTCAAGTCCGGTTTCGGCGACCCGGACCCGTTGAATGCCGCCAGCATTGGCGATCGGGGTAACAGCAAAGATGTTGGACTTGCCGATGAAATCGGCGACGAAGGTCGATTGTGGCGCGCGGTAAAGCTCTGAGGGCGATCCAACCTGAGCAATGACGCCCTCATGCATGACCACGATCCGGTCGGACATGGCCATGGCTTCCTCCTGATCATGGGTCACATAAACGAAGGTAATGCCCAGCTCGCGTTGGACATCCTTAAGCTCGATACGCATGGTTTCGCGCAGCTTGAGGTCTAGGTTCGAGAGAGGCTCGTCCAACAGCAGAAGCGATGGGCGAGGGGCGATAGCCCGGGCCAGGGCGGTGCGTTGCTGCTGGCCGCCTGAGAGCGCTTTGGGATAGCGGTCTTCGAAGCCTTCAAGACGGACACTTTGAAGCGCCTTTTTGACTTGAGCATCGACCTCATCCCGCCTCTTGCCCTGCATCTTGAGGCCGAAACCCACATTTTCGGCGACGGTCATATGAGGAAACAGGGCATAGTTCTGAAACACCAGACCGACCTGACGCTTTTCGGGAGGTACGCCGGACTGTTCGACACCTCGTATCCTGATCTGTCCACTTGAGGGCGAAATAAAGCCAGCGATCATGTTCAGGGTAGTGGTTTTGCCGCATCCCGAGGGTCCCAGGATGCTGACGAACTCGCCATGGGGCACGATCAGGTCGATTTCACGCACGATCTGGCTGGTGCCAAAGTTTTTGCTCAGATTGATCAGTTCGATATCGCTGGTGCTCATTTGCTTCCTCCATGGATCTGGGCTGAGAACCCGCCGATTTTTTCAAAGACAAAGATCACCGCCAGCACGAAAAGCAGCGAGGCGACATTGACCGCAGCCAGCACCGGATCGAGGCTGTATTCGAGATAGTTAATGACGGTGATGGGCAGGGTGGTTTCCCCGGGCCGGACCAAAAAGACCGACAGCGGGATGTTGTTGAAGGAGATGATGAAGGCAAAGGTCATGCCGGAGAAAACGCCCGGCTTGATGATGGGGAGCAGCAGGTGCCGGATGCGCTGGGCTTTGGTTGCACCCAGGCTCTGGCCGGCCCGGTCAAGGTTCTTGTCGAAATTGAACATAGCGGTGGCGATCATCCGCACAGCAAATGGCAGGGTCAGGATGATATGCGCCGCGACCAGACCTGGCGTGCCGACCCATCGATAGAGCCCGGCCGAAGACAGGAACAACACGATCGCCACGCCTTTGACGATCTGGGGGACAGCTAATGGCGAGAGCAGAAAAGACATGATCGTGGCGTGACCGGGGCACTTTTCAAAGGCCACGACGTAGGCTGCAAGCAGGCCAAGTACCCCACTGACCAAGGACACGAGTATGGCGATTTGGGCGCTGAGGATGAAGGGATCAATCCATCGACGCGCCATCAGGTCGCCATACCACCGCACAGTCCACTCCCATGGAACGAGGGTCACCTTGGAGCTGGGACTGAGTGAAGCCGCCATCACCACGATGAGGGGCAGGGTGATGAACGCCATGACGAGAGCGATTGAGACCCAGAACAGGCCGGAGACAATTCGGTTCATATCGATCACCGGGGTTCTAGAAATGAAGCTTTTTGTGCAGGCGCATTTCGAGACGTGAGCCGACAAAGGCGATGATCAGCATCATCACCAGCAGCACGTTCGCCATGACCGCGGCAAAGGACCAGTCGATGTAAAAAAGGACCTGCTCGTAGACCATGGTGGCGAGAACCTTGAAGCCGGCGCCGCCTAGGATGGCTGGGGTGGCATAGGCGCTGGCGGACATGGTGAAGGCGAGCAACATCGAGCTGACAATGCCGGGAACGGTCAGTGGCAGAACGATATGGCGAAGCACGGAGACGCGCGATGCGCCCAAAATCTGCGCTGATTTTTCGAGGTTTTGATCGACGCCCTGCAGGCTCGTTAGCAACGACAGGATGCCGAACGGCAAGATCACATGGGTCAGTCCAACGACAACACCGAACATGTTTTTGGCCAGGGGCAGGGGCTCCGAGATAAGACCGAGCCACATCAATCCACTGTTTATGAAACCGTGGTCTTCTAAAATGATCAGCCAGCCATAGGTGCGCAACACCACGCCGGCGAGCTCTGGGGCGATTGCCAGGGCAAAGACCACCGCCCGCCAACGGGAGCGAGACCGCGCCAGGAAATAGGCCACGGGATAGGCCATGAGCGTGACGCAGATCGCCACGAGCCCTGACATAAGAACTGTTCGGCCCAGACCCGCCAAGGAGAAGTCGTCGGTAAAGAAACGCTCATAGCTGGCAAGAGACGCGGTCGATCCTCCCTGTGGATGGAAACTGAGGCCCACCATCATGCCCATGGGAATGGCGAAGAACACCAGAAGCAATAAGGTCGGGGGCAGGAGGGGCAGGTATTGGCGAGCCCGGGACGTCCAAACAGGACGTCCCCCTTCGGCGGTGAGCGCGATACTGGACATGGCCACTACCGCGCGGCCGGAACGACTTCGCGTTCCCAACGCTGGCCCCATGTCGAGAGGTTGGCGGCAAGCGAAGTCAAATCGGGAAGGAGGAGTGCGTCAAGATCAGCTTGCGTTGTGATCTTGCGGGCTCTGGCCTCTTCGCTAACCTCGATATCGGCGCGGGCGGAGCCAACTTTGTAGCCCTCGACCCAGCGTTCCTGGCTGGTCTTTTCGAGAAAGAAGTCGACGAACTTAAGTGCTAGTTCCTTGTTGTCGGCGCCGACAGGCACGTTGAGGGTGGCAATAAGGGGTATCGAGCCTTCCTCGGGGAGGATGTAGTCGACGGGCGCGCCACTATCAACGAGCAGTTGGGCCCGACCGTCCCAGAACGGCATTGCCCAGACCCGGCCGTCCTGAATGTAGCTTTCGAGAATAGCGGACGCCTGCTCGAAACCGATTGACTGAGCGGCGAGGCGGGCCATGGCCTCAAAGCCAGGATCGATATTGTTGTCGATATCCCCACCATGCACCGATGACATCAGCTGGGTGAGGAAGGCCGCCATGATGTTGGCAAACGTGGGCAGAACAATCCGGTTGTCGAGGCGCTCGTCGAAAAGATCGGTCCAGGATACAGGCGCTTCTTCAAGCATGTCGGTGCGATAGAGCAAGGCAAGATATTGCAGCTCGTGGACCGCTCCGCATTCGCCAGCAACGGCGCTAACGGCGGCATTGAGGTGAGCGAGGTTGGGGATGGTTTCGACGCTCAGTGGCTCCAACAGACCTTCGCGACATCCTTCGAGCGACTGGGACGCGGTCATAACCACGACATCGAAGCCGGGGCGCCCGTTGGTAGCTTTGATTTTGGCGTAATCCTGCTGCGAGGACCCCACCGCATCATAGATCACCGAAACGCCGTACTGCTCTTCAAACGGCTTGATGATGGCGTCCTGAATGATCTGCTCGTATGGGCCGCCATAGCTATTGACGATCAATTCCTGACCGTGAGCGATTGTTGTGGCGCCTGACAGCAGAGCAGCAGACGCTACTAGATATGCTGACTTCATGATGTTCCCCTCTTGAACTTGCGCTGGGCAAGGTGGCGAGGAACGGATCAGACTTCCAATATTAAGCTTCGCTCATTAATATCACAACGTTATCAATAGCGTTGCTCTGCGCCCTATAATCCGTTCCCGATGATATCAGGGTCGGACGCTGAGGTCGGATGCCTTGAGATGTTTGAATGTCGATAGCCACAATTGGTAGCCAGGCTCGTCGCCGTCTTGACGAGCATGGATTGCGCACCAGGCAGCGATGGATGTGGCTCTCGTTCCGAAGATGCTGGTAATCGTGCTCGCGGCCGCAGCCGGACAGGCCGCGAGGTTTTTGACGTCAGCGATCAAGCCCCGGGGGAGGGGGTGGATAGTGACTTTGTTTCTGACATGGCGGTGCTCCATAGAGAAGAGCCCAGCACGTTGGTGGCCGGACGTTTCTACGGCAGGCAACTGGCCTGCATCGTCCGGAAGCACCATCAATCAGTCAACAGTCGATGTAGCTGAATCCTAGCAACAACAGGTCGAGACACAACTATAAATTTCTGCGAGCACGAATATGTTAGCGCTTTCCCCGCGGGATTTCGACGTCGCTCGATTACGCACCATTCAAAGTCCTCGTGGTTGGAAACAGTATCCGCACCATGTGAAAGCAGCCCGTTGGAAACCGACCCCATGTCGGCCACAGAGGCCACAGTTGTAATTTACCGAGAGCGGACATTGACAAGGTTGCGTCCGAAATGCCCTATGCACTCGTCGTAGGTTCTTCGGCGGCCACAAGCCAACGGGGATTAAAAGGGAACACGGTGCGACGTACCCATCAGGGCGCAAAACCGTGACTGCCCCCGCAACTGTGAGCGGATAGCTCTTTCGAGATGCCACTGGCCGTAAGGCTGGGAAGGTTCGAAGGCGCCGTGACCCGCAAGTCAGGAGACCTGCCATCGACACACCTTTCAACCCGGCCGGGGTGTGCCGCGGGGAACGATGATGGCGCTTGACGACACGACCAAAAAGCTCAGCCTGATTTCGCCCGCAATGCGCCCCGCATCTGCGGAGCGCCTCGGTGAACCACGTCCACCTCGCTGATCATCTGCTTCCCTTCGACCCGTCCGGCCGCACCCGGCGCCCGGCTGCCCTACAGGTCGACGGGCTGAGCTGGGGACCTTCTAGAGCGGCACGGCTGCTGCACGACATCGCGTTCAGCGTTGCGCCGGGCGAGATGCTCGCTGTCGTAGGGCCGAACGGCGCTGGCAAGTCCTCGCTGCTGCGGTGCCTCTATCGCTATCATCAGCCGACTAGCGGGACAGTCGCCCTCGATGGTGCTGACATCTGGGCCATGGCTCCGCGCGATTGCGCCCGCCGGATTGCTACGGTGCTGCAGGAGCCAGCGACCGATTTCGGCCTGACCGTCGCCGAGATTGTCGAACTGGGCCTGACACCGCATCTGGGACGGTTCGGTCAGGCCGATCTGGCCGAGGTAGAAAGCGCGCTGGCATTGATGGGTCTCACCAGCTTTGCCGCTCGCGATTTCGTCACGCTCTCCGGCGGCGAAAAACAACGGGTGATGATCGCCCGGGCGCTGCTGCAGAAGCCCGATCTGCTGATCCTGGACGAGCCCACCAACCATCTTGACATCCGCCACCAACTCGAAGTGCTCGACCTGCTATCGCGCCTCGACGCCACCGTCGTCGTCTCGCTGCACGATCTGGCACTGGCCTCGGCCCATGCCGATCGCGTGCTGGTGCTCGACAATGGCCGCCAAGTGCAACTGGGCGCTCCGCTCGACGTGCTGACCCCCCAATCCATCCGCCGGACCTTCGCGGTCGGCGTGGCCATCGACACCCACCCTGCAACGGGTCGTCCCCGCTTTTCCTTCCATCTCAACGACAAACCTTGAGGAGCCTTCCGTGCGTCTTGCCTCCACCTTTCTCGTGCCGGCCTTGCTGGCCGCAACCACGGCCACAGCGCTCGCCTATCCCGTCACCGTTAAGAGCTGCAATCGCGACGTGACCTTTGACGCGGCGCCCATGCGCGCAGTGTCCAACGACGTCAACCTCACTGAGATGATGCTGGCCCTGGGCCTCACCGACCGCATGGCCGGCTATACCGGCGTCTCCGAATGGAAGACGCTGGACGAGACCTTGCGTGCCAATGTCGAGCAATTGCCCGAACTCTCACCCGACTATCCGACCAAGGAAGTGTTGCTCGGCGCCGATGCGGACTTCTACTTCGCCGGCTGGAACTACGGCATGAGGGTGGGTGGCGAGGTAACGCCGGAAACGCTGGCGGCGTTCGACATCGCCGTCTACGAGCTCACTGAGAGCTGCATCCACATCATGGACAAGCCAAAGTCCTCGATGGACGACATGTATGTCGACCTGCTCAACCTGGGCATTATCTTCGGCGTTGAGGACAAGGCCGAAGCGCTGGTCGCCGGCTACAAGCAGGAATTGGCCGATTTCAGCGCGACGCTGCCGGCCAGCGAAACCCCACCCAAGGTGTTCGTCTATGACTCGGGCGAGGACAAGCCGTTCACCGCCGGACGCTATGCCATCCCCACCGCCCTGATCGAGGCGGCCGGTGCCAGCAATATCATGGACGATGTGGCATCGAGCTGGGTCGAAGTCGGCTGGGAGCCCGTGATTGAGCGCAATCCGGACGTGGTCGTCATCGTCAATTATGGCGACGTCACCGCCGAACAGAAGATCGCCTTCATGAAGGACAATGCTGCGTTCAAGGATATTCCGGCCGTGGTGAACGATCGTTTCGTCGTGCTCGAATATGTGGAGGCGACGCCCGGCCCGCGCAACATCGCGGCGATCAAGCGCCTCGCTGCCGCGTTCCACCCCAAATGATCTGATAGGGCTGGCCAATCCGGTCGGCCCGTTTCGACCATGTCCCACAAGCACCTCGTCGCCGGTCCCCGGCATACCATCCTACACAACCTGCCGCTGCTCACGGCTGGCCTCGTCATGCTGCTTTTCGTCGTGATGATGGTCGGCGTCAGTGTCGGTGCCATCGCCGTCCCGCTCGACGTGGTCTGGGGCGTCGTGGTCAATCACCTCGCCCCGGGCAGTGTCGAGGTCACCTGGTCGGCTGGCCGAGACAATATTGTTTGGGAAGTTCGCGTACCGCGCGTGATCCTGGGGGCGATCATCGGCGCCAGCCTCGCCCTGGTCGGCGCCGCGCTCCAATCGGTGACACGCAACCAGCTTGCCGACCCGCATCTGCTCGGCATTTCTTCCGGCGCGGCGCTCGGTGCCATCATCGTGCTGCTGCATACCGGCATGTTCCTCGGCCTCATCACCGTGCCGCTCTTTGCCTTTGGCGGGGCACTGCTCACCACGGCGATCGTGGTCGGCGTGGCCAATCTCTCCAACGCCACCAATGCCAGCCGGCTGGTGCTGACCGGTGTCGCCGTGTCATTCGTCGTCACCTCGCTGGGCAGCCTCGGCATTTTCCTGGGTGACCCGCGTGCCGCGCATACCGTGATCTTCTGGATGCTCGGTGGCCTGGGCCTGTCGCAATGGGCCCAACTCCCCTATCCGCTGGTGGCTCTAGCGGGTTGCGGCGCTTATCTCACGGCCAATGCCCGCAACCTCAACGCCATGACGCTGGGCGACGAGTCGGCGACAACGTTGGGTATTCCCGCCGCCCGGTTCCGCATCATCGTCTTCATCGTCTGCGCATTGTTGACTGGCGCCGCCGTTGCCTTTTCGGGCATCGTATCCTTCGTCGGGCTGATGATCCCCCACCTGGTGCGCATGGTGGTCGGTGGCGACTATCGTCGCGTGCTGCCACTCTCGGCGCTTGTAGGCGCCATCTTCCTGGTAGTGGCCGACATGGCTGCCCGCATCATCATCCCCCCACAAGACATCCCGCTCGGCGTCATCACCGGCCTGGTCGGCGGCGTATTCTTCATCGTCCTGATGCGGCGGAACAAGAGGATTGGGTGAAGTTTAGCTCGCCATGGGACCGACGAGAGCGAATTTCATGTCCGGTTTCTGCCGCACCTGGCCAAAAGCAGGCCAACTGCTCTCCACCCCAAAGATGTCACCTGCATACGACGCCGCGGGTTAGGCCGCTGATGAAAGGCGCTGCCTTGCAGTTCGGATGTCGCGTGCAGGCGACTGCCCGAACAGTCGGCCATATTCCCGGGTGAACTGCGGTACGCTCTCATACCCTACGGCGTAGGCCGCAGTGCTGATTGCTTCTCCAAGCGACAGCATCAGTCGGCGGGCTTCAATCAGGCGCAACTGCTTCTGAAATTGCAGCGGCGTCAGTGAGGTCTGCGTCCGGAAGTGCTCATGGAAGGACGACAACCCCATGCCGGCGCTCTCGGCGAGGCGCTCGACCGGCAGGGTGGTCGTGAACTCCGTTCGGATCAGGTTCACTGCCCGCGCAATGCGCTGTGCATGTCCACCCGGCACACCAAGGGCGCGAATAGCGCCGCCATGCTGGCCAGATAACAGCCAGAAGTGCAGCTCTCGCAGCAATTGCGCCTGCAGAACCGGAATCGCAGCGGGTCGGTCCAGGAGTCGAATGAGGCGCAGGGCTGCGTCAGCGACCTCCGCCTCGGTTCGATCGACCCGCACCGGCTCCCCTGCAGCAAAAGGCACTGCGCCCATTTCGGCGACTAAATCTGCAATGATGGCCGTGTCCATCTCGAAAACCACTGACAGGTAAGGAGTCGCAAGGTTTGCCCGCATGATCTGGCTGATCGTGGGCACGTCGGCCGTAATCAGTAATGACTCTCCCGCGCCGAATTCGAAGGTGTGCGGCCCCATGGTCACACGTTTGCTACCCTGCAGCACCAGCGCCACTAATGGTCGGTTAATCGCATGCTGGAGAGCAGACGGCGTTGTCTCCCGCACGACGGCCAGGCCGGGAATGGGGGTGGCAGCGACACCATGCTCATTGGCGTGGGCCTCAGCAAAGCGTGCAGCATTGGTGAGCAGGGGCTGGTTCACAGATAAATACTAACGCAGGCGTCGGTCTACAAGCAAGCTCAGTGGACGATCAGGCAAGAATTGTCGAGCTTCGGGCAACTTCGCTACCACCGATCGAGCGATGGTCCTGCCAGTGAAAACGCAAGGCAAGGAGCTAGCATATGAGCACCATTTCCATCGTCACCGGCAGCAGCCGTGGCCTAGGTCGCAATACCGCCATCAGCATCGCCCGTCACGGCGGCGACGTCATCTTGACCTACCGCAACGGCGCCGATGCGGCCAAGGCTGTCGTTGCCGAAATCGAGGCGCTTGGCCGTAGGGCGGTCGCCGTCCAGCTTGAGACCGGCGATATCGCCGGCTTCCCGGCCTTTGTTGAACAGGTCCGCGCGGCACTGAACAATATCTGGAATCGAAACAACTTCGATCACCTGGTCAACAATGCCGGCCATGGTGAAATGGTCGCGCTTGCGGAGACCACGGAAACGCAGTTCGACACCATGTTTAATGTCCATGTGAAGGGCGTTTTCTTCCTCACCCAGGCGCTACTGCCCCTACTTGCCGATGGGGGCCGCATCGTGAATTTCTCGTCTGGCTTGACCCGAGTGTCCTATCCTGGGTTCGGTGCCTATTCCGCCGCCAAAGGTGCCGTGGAAATCCTGACCCTCTACATGGCCAAGGAATTCGGTGCCCGCGGCATCACCGCCAATACGATTGCGCCCGGTGCGATCGAAACCGACTTCCTGGGCGGTGCTGTTCGCGACACACCAGCCTACAACGAAGCCTTCGCCAGCATGATCGCACTAGGCCGTGTCGGACTTCCGGACGATATCGGCCCGGCCGTTGCTAGCTTGCTTGGTCCAGACAACCGCTGGGTCACCGCCCAGCGCATCGAGGTTTCCGGCGGCCAGAACATTTAGCTAGGCAGCAAGGGCCAGGGCTCCGCATCGGTGACTTGGCCCTTCTAGTCTCAGCATGGAGAGCCAAAGTCGCTGCTTTGTTGCATCATCGAAATGTGCCTTTGCGACGTCGCCTTCCTGCTGTGGGGTGAGCACTCCGGGTTCCGCCAGCTCCCGATCATCCATCTCACAGAGAACAACGCCCTCTCTGCGGATGTCCGTGTTCGCGAACAGTTCGGCCTGTGAACTATGCCCAACCGGAGTCCCGTCACAACATTGTTGGCGATTGATTTATGAATAGGTCGCTTCCATAATCGCGGAAGGACGCAGTGCGCTAACTTGAGCTACAGACCGCAATGGAATTTCGTCAGCTTTCTCTGTTTGTTGCTCTTGCCGAAGAGCTCCATTTTGGCCGGACCGCCGCGCGTTTTAATATAGCTCAGCCGGCATTGACCATTCATATCCAGAACCTTGAGCGCGACCTTGGTGTTCAGTTGCTGATCCGCTCGACGCGGCGCGTTCAGTTGACCAAGGCGGGCGCCGTTTTTTATGAGCGAAGCCGGAGAATCTTGGGCGATCTCGAAAACTCGCGCTTAGTCGCCCAGGCCATTGCAGGGAAAGACCTAAAGAAGCTCACGATTGGCACCATTTATCCTGCCACCTTCGGAGTGCTGCCAGCTTTCTTGTCCAAGATCGGCCGTCGCTTTCCTGATGTAAAAATACATGTCCGGACTGGCACCAGTGAAACGATCATCCGTGAGATCGAAGCGGGCAATGTAAATGTTGGCTTCATCCGGCCATTGGAGAATCTGGGTTCACTGCGATGTTTAGGCATCGGCCATGAGCGGTATGTACTCGCGATGGCGTCGGACTCTGCGCTCGCGCGACTGCCGAAACTCACGATCGACGATCTACGACCACAAAAGATTATCGCGTTTGCGAGATCGAACCTCTCTTACACTGAGGATTATTTCTACCAGATGTTCCGGGAGCAGGATTTGCTCGATAGCATCGCTTACACTTGTGACGACACCCTGTCGCTTTTCTCGCTGATTGCGTCAGGCCTAGGGGTCGGTTTTGTACCCGAGTGGATGCAAGAGTTGCCCAACCGAGACGTCGTTTTCCGAAATGTGGAGCGGGTCGACTTTAGTGTCGGCCTGTCCATCGCCTGGAACAAGGAAGATCCAACGGCAAATCGAGACGAGATCATAGAGATGGCACGGTCCCTGAGGTAGAATGAGGCCCACCGAAAGCGGCCGTTGGGCCGGCTGCAGAGGGATCGTGGGCGCCACAAAATTTCGCATTGGCCGATGCTTGGCGCGACGCATGCGGAGCATGCCAGGACGGTAGCGTTGCGACACTTACCGCGTGTCGCTCAAGCTGCGCTTGAACGCCACTCTTTAAAATATCATAGCAATATCAATTGGTTATCTTAGTTCCATAAGATACATTATGCGAACAGTGAATGAGAATTGTTCGCACTTGCAGCGACAAGCATTTCCATCGCAGATGGCCCACGGCGGTGACCGCTGGCTGTGTATCGTCGCACGATACAATAAACTTGACCCTTGGTCAGTAGCGTGCCATGATACAAATAATAGAAGGGCACGACCTTGGCAAAGTCATTCAAGGGAATCCAGCTGCAGATCGTAGCGTCCGGCAAGGCGCCGAAGGGCTTCCCTACTGACGTTCTGCAGGCGGCTCGCCGAAAGCTTTTCATGATCACCAATGCTGCCGCTCTTCAGGACTTGCTGATGCCGCCCGGCAATAAACTGGAGGCCTTGAAAGGAAATCGTTCCGGCCAACATTCCATCCGCATCAACGACCAGTGGCGCGTTTGCTTCCGTTGGTCAAATGGCGCAGCTGAAGACATCGAAATCACCGACTACCACTAGAATAGCGGCCATCCGTGTCGCAGCCCATGGAGGGCTATTATGTCCTTGACCTTTGACCCGCCAATCCATCCTGGCGAGATTCTACGTGAAGAGTTTCTTGTGCCGCTTAATCTATCGGCCGGTGCTCTTGCCAAGCGTGTCAGCGTTCCCCGTACGCGGATTGAGCGCATCGTGAAGGAGGAAACGCCGATCACGCCCGACACGGCTCTACGTCTGTCGCGCGTGCTAGGGACGACCGCTCAATTCTGGATGAACATGCAGTCCGCATACGATCTGGTGCGAGCCGAACAGGCCCATTCGGAAGATCTCAATTTGATCGCACCACTAGACAGCCTCGCGAGGGCCAGCTGAATCACCGGTGAACCTTGAGAGCCATCGCGCTATATCACTACTCCAGCATCGCATATTGCCGTCGTGTCCTGCTGGTCCCAGCGTACGGCAGGTCTACCCAATCTTCAGGTGTTGAAGGCGAAAACGACCGGCACATTGAACAACTTGGCCCAGGCGACCGTGCTGGCCTGCTGGATCGACACGATGGTGGTGTTCTCGGTCCACCAGCCATTGCCCGTGGCAATGATGATCTCGGGCGCAAACAGCATCGACTGCAGTATTGGCCATATGATGAGCTGCTCGTAGCAAATCAGCGGCGCAATTTGGCGACCGCCGAATTCAACGACCGGATTGGCGAAAAAATGCGCCCGTGCACTCCCCGTCTCGCCGGTCCAGACCGCCCAAGGCTGCCACATGGACACGGGTACGGGCATTCTTTCCCGATAGACAATGTCCGCCCCCTCCCCCGTCAAACTGAGCATCACGTTATCGTAGCCAGCGGCATCAATGACAACCGCGCCTGCATTCACGATTGTGTCCGTGTCCTGCAAGGCTTCGCGCCAGAGCCGCTCGACCGTAGGTGTCCAAATACCGATCGCGCTTTCGGGTAAGATGACGACCTCCCCTCCTTTGCTCACTGCGGTCTTCACGAGGCCAATGGTGTCACGCTGTTGTAGGTAACCGGCATATTGGCCATCTGCACCGCGAAACTGGGTGTCGACTCCAACCCACCCGTCAGGCGTTAGTGGCTGTGTCCACGTTGCGGCGGACCAGATCCAGAGGCCTCCAAGACTCAGGATCGCGATCGGCCACAACCTCGTTGTCATGACGAGTAGGCCGATCGCAGCAGCGCCGAGTCCCAGCCAATTCCACGTCGGGAACACTATACCGGCCGCCGTGATCGGGTGGGCCCAGCCGACAATTCCAAAAGGTGGCCCGCTCATGGCCATAGCTGCCACACCGTAGCGAAGCGTCCTGCCCCAGCCCGGACGCGAGGTCCAGAGCAATGCGTGGACCAGCACGAAACCGAGCGATGCACCGGCCCACAGTCCAATGGCCGGCAGAGCATCGGAACCATAAAAATTCATCACGCCCTGCGGCAGACCACGCGAAGCCGCAAGAAAATATGCCGCGGCGACCATGCCGGCGGCTGCCCTTGATGGCGCAAACGACCACAGCGCCGGAAAAACCATGGCAAGCGGCAAGGCCAGCACATTACCGCTCCATGCAACCACTCCAACAATTGCCGCTGCGGCAATGACAGCGGGCCCGCGCATGAGATCACGGGCCATAGGTGAACATTGGTCGTGCCAGCCCGAGCAGGCCAGCCGCCGGCACGAACCCAAAATACCGGGAGTCGAATGAGCCGGCAAAATCCGAATGCAGATAGAGCCATCCGGGCGGCACGGTGCCGCCGGCAAAGTCGGGTAGCGCCCTGCCCTCAGCGTCGGCTCCCCGGACGGCAGAACGGGCCAGGGGCGTGCCATCGATCGTCACCGATCCAGCAATGTCGACCTGTTGCTCGCCGACAGCCATGATGGTCTTGATCAGGGGTCCCATCCCGCCGGGGCAAAGCCCGGGTCGGATATGGCCCCGCTCCAGTGCCAGCACAAAGGGCGCGCCGTCGGGCGGGCAAATGAACACGAGGTCGCCCACAGCCGCGGTCCGCTCGAGTGGTTCAATACGCCACAAGCCAATCGGATAGCTGGGTGTCAGATTGATCCGCAGGCCGCCCCAATAGCCAGCACTGAACAGCATCGCGAGGATCCCGAAACTGGCAACAATAAGCCCCCCTGCCCGCCGACGCGGTCTCATTTGAGAACCGGGTGCTGGCGCTGCGACAAATGGGTAGCTTGGCTTTGCTTGAGCGCCTCTACCGAGCGCTGATGAGCCGCAAGGTACTGGGCCGTTCGCATCGTGGACCATGCCCTGGCCAACTTCTCGCGTTCCGCGGGCTTGAGCCCCAGGGCCGCCTTCTCGAATGCCGAACCGTTCGGTTCGTGAGCCGAATTTGCCAACAAGGCGCGATCCCCGAAGCGTTCTGCAATAGCCTTGTTGAAGCCATCGATCTCGGCTTTGGTCATGCGGTCGGCCAGTGCAAAGCCGAGTGCCGCTGGCAAATCATTGCGATCGATGGCGTCGCGAACTTTCGTCAATACCATATGAGCTGCGGGCGAAAGCGCGGGGATGTCGATCGCCACGCGCTGCCGACGCTTAGTCTCCTCGGCCTCGATCTTGTGGACCGTCAACTCCCGCAACCGCAGATAGCGCGCAACGTCCAGTTTTAGTGCCGGGACATTGCGCTCGGCCACCCGCCGATCGTCTCGGTCGGCCCTGCCGGCCAAGAGTCCAATCCGACCCCGCAATGGCCCGAAGGATTGAGGTTCGCGGCCAAGACGTTCGAGCGTTTCGACAGCCGTGACTTTGTCCTTCAGTACGCTGTCGAAATTCATGGCTCGGAAGGCGCTTTCGGGATCGGCGAACACCTGGCCAAAGCGGTTGGAGACGCCCTTCCACAGCTTGGTTATGGCAGGATCGGCCTGCAGCTTTTCTTCGACAACATTGCTGAGCGAGTTAGCGAACACTCTGACCCCCGCGACCATAGGCGCGGTCTTTTTGATGACGCGGTCATCGCCAATTTGCTGGTCCTGGATATGGACGAGCCGGACGCCCAAAGCCCGCAACTTCTGACCCAGGTCGGCAAGACGGTTTTTCTGTCGCAGTGCCCAGTTGAGGCGATCATACACAAGCGTGCGGGCGACCCGAACGAGATGCAGGCCGCGACTTTCGGCGAAACGCAGGGCCTGCCGATAAAGAGTGCCGTGCTCATAGTCGAGCGTGGTCTGTTTGGAATTCTCCTTTGACAGGATCGGGATTAGGCCGCCGCCAATGCCGAAGGACCGGTGACCGTAATAAAGTGCGACATCTTCGCGGTGCCGGGTCATCGCCACATAGGTCAGGTGTCGATCCAGCGAAAGCGTTGCCAGGACCTTGACCCGCTCGACAGTAGCACCCTGCGACTTATGGATCGTTGTGGCATAACCATGATCAAGATTGCGGTAGAAGCGCTGCTCGACCGCCACGCGCTTGATATCCGTTCCGGCGCCGATCTCGACCACGAGGCGCCCGGTCTGCGCCTCGATCACTTTGCCGATCATGCCGTTCTTGACGCCCAACCCACTGTCATTTTTGAGAAATACGATCTGGTCGCCACCCGCAAAGCGACGCTGGCCATGTTCGGTCCGGAATGACTCGCCTGGCGCCACCAGACCACGCTCGACGAGCTTAGCGCGCGCCAGTTCGTTCAGCATTCGAACGTCGCGTCGCAGATGCGCCAGGATCAGCGTGGATTTTTGGGGATCATAGTCGCGGTTCCAGTCCTCAATCAGATGGCCGATGGCCATGGCCTTGAGATCTGACCCAAACAGCTTGTCCTTGTCGGCATAGGCGGACAGTGCCTTCTCGACCCGGCCCCGTGCCAGATCGAGAGACGCCAGGCGCATCCAATGCTCTTTTTGGCGATAGATGGTTTCCAGTTCAGCATAACCGATACGATCGGCAATGGCCCGAAAGGCGGCACCGGCTTCGATTGGCTGCAGCTGCTCGGGATCGCCCACAAGGACAAGCTTGGCGCCAGCCCTCAAGACGGCCTCGATGAATGTCGCCATCTGACGGGAGGCAACCATGCCGGCCTCGTCCAGCACGAGCACTGTCTTGTCGTCGAGCAGATCCCGCCCCTGGTTCCAGCGGATCTCCCAGGAAGACAGGGTCTTCGATGTAATACCTGCTTCCCTTTCAAGACCTTCGGCTGCTTTGCCGGCCAGAGCGCCGCCGACAACGCGGTAACCGGCATTCTCCCAGGCCTCACGTGCCGCTTTCATCATGGTCGTCTTGCCGGCGCCGGCGCGGCCAACCACGGCCGCTATCCGCCCCCTGGAAACCACGTGCTCAATGGCCACGCGTTGTTCGAGCGAGAGCTGCGCATGGCGCTTGAATATGCCGGCCAACACATCCGCACCGGCACCAAAGCCGCCAGTACTGGCGAGTTTCATCGCGCCTTTGGCCATCTCCGCTTCGATACCGATCAGCTCGCGGGTGGTGTATTTGGCGCGGATGGCTTCGCCAGTTGCGAAATCGATGGCTTCCCGCTCCAGCCGGACCGCCTCCGGGCTCTGCAGAATGCGCGCCATCAGGTGCCGGAAGGTACCGGCATCATCGACATAGCGATGCAGCACCTTGGCGATGTCGCGCTCGTCAAAGAGGCTTTTCTCGGACGTAATCAGCTCAAGCACGATCTCGGGCCGCCGCTGTATCCGTCGCGCGTTCTCCTCTCGCCGGGCTTCGAACAGCTCTAGCCGCTCCAACGCCGGCGGGCGGCCCGCCTCGTCGGCTTTTCGTTGCATAGCTTTGGCCGCGACGCCGATACGGCTGGTGGGTACCAGCTCAATCTCCCGCGTGGCATAGGAACGCCCGTCGACCCGAATATCGAGGCCCGCCAATGCCAGGTGCTGGTTCTGCAAGTCCAGCCATCCCTGCCGCTGCGCCAGGAACTCTGTCTTCTCGCCCGACCACAATTGGTAGATTATTTTGCCCGCTTTGTTGCGCGCCACCTCGCCACCATCACTGATAAGGGCGACTTTCTTTGGTCCAAATCCGTTGTCGCTGAGCGGCCGCAAACTCGTCATCAGATGGACATGCGGATTGCCCGGTTCATCATGATAGACCCAGTCGGCCACCTGTCCACGTGCCGACACGTGCTCGAGCACGAACTGCCGCATGAGGGCAATATTCTGAGCAACCGTGAGCTCAACCGGCAGCGCTACTATGAACTCTTTGGCGAACTGGGCGTCCTGGCGTTTTTCGAACGCTTCGACCTTGTTCCAGAACACCTCAGCCGCGCCTGCCACAGACCGATCTGCGACCAGATCGCGAATCCAGGCCGGCGCGTCGGGTGGCAACATAAACTCCTCGTGGATCATGCCGCCTTTGTTGGAATAGTCCACGATCCGCGCCTCGGCCACATACTCCATTCGAGTGCAATGGCGGTATGCGGCAGCCAACACAGCGCTGCGGCCTGAACCGCGCCCAATGAGCTGGGGCGTGAAATGGGTAATAGCCACGGCGAAACTGATCCCGACAAGAACAAGCGGCAGTGTTCGTTCGGATGGCCAAGCTAGCGGGCCGCAAGGGGACGTCGCCTTGGCGACGTATTACTGCGCCCTTGGAACCATTCCTTCGGAACGGCGGGATAATTTCAAGAAGTGTCGGCGCTGCCGACCTACCAGATTAGGTAGGGTGCGCTACGCGCCACCAGCTGTTTTTGTCCCATGGCACACAGCCATGCGACGAGACAACTGCAAATGAAGAAGCCATCATCAAAGATCCGCGAAGAAATCGCCAGGCTCCAGGATCAACTTAAGGCCGCCGAAACCAAGGAGGCCGAACGCATGGGTCGGCTCGCCTTGAAAGCGGGGTTCGGCAGCATCGAAATTGACGACGCTGACCTTTTGGCGGCGCTCGAGGAGCTGGCCATCACGTTTCGCAAGGGCGAGACCAGCAAGCTGGCGACGATCCAGAGTGGCGCGACTTCTGGGTCGAGTAGTCAGGCTTAAACGCATGCAACAAGTCATTAAAACCGCCGACAGAAAGAAGGACGCGCGCGAAAAAATCCAGCTTGGCGGACTGATCGCCAAGGCGGGCCTGCGCTATGAGAAACGGGCCCTGCTGCTCGGACTGCTCATTGATGCGCGTGATCGGATCCAAATCAACCCAGCAGAGCGGGAACGTCTGATGGCCATCGGCATACGAGCCTTCGGCAATGACCCCGAATAGACTATTGCTGATGGTCGCGCCCATCGCCTTGATGGTTGGCACTTGTAAGGGTCTGAGCGGCATTGAAGGGTCGCTGTCGGCCTTCGGCACTACGCCGGCGTCGGTTATAGCGCTGGGCCGAATTGGCATTGCCATGCCCTATATCGCTGGGGGAGCCATTGGCGTGGTTTTTCTGTTTGCCGCCAAAGGCGCAATAGGCATCCGCAGCGCGGCATTCGGCGTCGTCATCGGCGCAATGACCGTGACGGCCCTCGCGATATTGCGGGAATCCTCTAGATTGTTGTCGTTTGGCAACCAGGTTGCTCCAACCCAGAGCATTCTGGGCTTTGCCGATCCTGCCACCCTGCTCGGCGGAATGACCACAGTGTTGTGCGGCCTATTTGCAATGCGGGTCATGCTCCGCGGGAATGCAGCATTCGAAGCAGCCACGCCGAAGCGGGTTCGCGGCAAGCGCGCGATATATGGCGAGGCTGCCTGGATGAGTATCGGCGCCGCGGCTCGGCTCTTTCCGAGTGCTGGTGGCATCGTTGTTGGCGAGCGCTACCGCGTCGACAAAGACAGCACTGCCGACCATGCGTTCCGCGCCGATGACGAGCAGAGTTGGGGTAAGGGCGGCACGTCCCCCCTGCTCTGTTTTGATGGATCCTTCGGTTCGTCCCACGGAATCGTCTTTGCGGGCTCGGGCGGCTTCAAAACCACATCGGTCACGGTGCCCACGGCGCTAAAATGGGCTGGCAGCCTTGTGGTGCTCGACCCGTCTAACGAAGTTGGGCCAATGGTGTCTGGTCATAGACATGCTGCTGGCCGCAGCCTTTTCGTGATCGATCCAGGCTCACCCCAGATCGGGTTCAACGTACTCGATTGGATCGGCCAGTTTGGCGGCACCAGGGAAGAAGACATCGTCGCCGTCGCCACCTGGATCCTCACCGACAATCCGCGCCAGGGTTCGGCCCGCGACGACTTTTTCCGTGCCTCAGCGCTGCAATTGGTGACCGCGCTACTCGCCGATGTGTGCCTGTCCGGTCATACCAGAAAGCCAGACCAGCATTTGCGCCAGGTTCGCGCCAATCTCGCGGAGCCCGAACCAAAATTGCGCGAGCGGCTTCAGGCCATCTACGACAAATCGGCATCCGAGTTCGTAAAGGAGAACGTGGCGCCCTTTATCGCCATGACGCCCGAAACCTTTTCCGGCGTCTATGCCAATGCGGTCAAGGAAACCCATTGGCTGTCCTATCCCAATTATGCTGCCCTGGTGTCTGGGAACAGCTTCACCACGGACGAGCTGGCCGAGGGAAGTATCGACATCTTCATCAACCTCGACCTCAAAACGCTCGAGACCCATCCCGGTCTTGCCCGCGTCATCATCGGCGCGCTGATGAATGCTCTCTACAACCGCAAGGGCAAGACGCAGGGGAAGACCCTATTCCTGCTCGACGAAGTCGCACGGCTTGGCTATCTGCGCATTCTTGAAACCGCGCGCGATACCGGTCGCAAATATGGCATCACGCTCCTGTTGCTGTTCCAGTCGATCGGACAGATGCGTGAGACCTATGGTGGCCGGGACGCGACCAGCAAGTGGTTCGAAAGCGCGTCATGGATTTCCTTCGCCGCAATCAACGATCCCGAAACAGCTGATTACATTTCGAGGCGCTGTGGTGACTCCACGGTGGAGGTCGAGCAGTTGAGCCGGAGTGCGCAAATGTCCGGCTCATCGCGGACTCGATCCAAGCAATTAACTCGCCGTCCTTTGATCCTGCCTCATGAGGTGCTGCATATGCGCGCGGATGAACAGATCGTGTTTACCGCGGGCAACCCTCCACTGCGGTGCGGACGCGCCATTTGGTTTCGCCGCGCCGACATGAGGAAGAGCGTGGGACGAAACAGTTACGAATCTAACGGGTAGGTTTTGCCAGTACCTAGCTACCGTCTCCCACAAGACTTCGGCCGTCTCTTCGCGCTGTATGGGAGCGCGTTCTGGCCTACGCTATGCTCCGCGCCTCCGAGGAAGCGCTACGACCCCTGCTGGCTGGAAATGGGCAAGACCCTGATCATCACCTAAATGAATCGATGACCCATCCGCGATTCAAAACTCTGATTGGACAGGATTCTTCCGTTCAAAGAGACTCGAGGCATGAGCCACGAGCCCGCTGAGACTTATCTAAACCGTATCGACCCAAGCCAGAACATGGCGCGGTTCTATACCTTGTACATTCAGCCAAATTTATTCGGCGGCAGCTCACTCATTCGGGAATGGGGCCGCATTGGCACGCGCGGTCAGCATAAGATTGTTCTGTACGAAGATGTTGAAACGGCGCAGCGGGCCAAGGCCCGCCTCGAACGCAGCAAACGGCGACGAGGATACCAGACGGCATGCTGAACTCGGGCTTGGACACTCGAACTTGCCGTGGGGCAGCTGTGACGTGAATTGACCCGTGGCGCCTCTGACCCAGCACCACGTATCACCGATGACTAGTTTGTAGCCGCGCGCCGTTCGGCAATGGCTTGATCAATCATGTCCTCGATCTGCTCAAAGATAATCACGATGATCAAGTCCCGCTCGCCGTCGGTATCACCGGCAAGGGCCGGTACCTTGAGCGTAAATTGGCGGAGTTGGTGGTCGGAGCGTAAGGTGAAGCCACATCGGAACTCGATCTGACCTGCGTCACTCCAGAGATCGACGAGAAACGTCTCGAGATAAAGGACGTAGCGGCTCGTCAATTCGGCACTTAGGCGATCAACCGTGGCTTTCATAGTTCCCCCGCAGGCGGATTTATCCCCGAAATCCCCCGTACAGCCAATCAGGTTATTCTTATTGGACAGTAAGAGGACACGCCATGAGCCGCGAAGTGAGACGTACAGTCGCACAATTTTTGAATGGGGTGGCGCTTTCCATCCTCGTGGTGGGGGCCATCGGTCCGATGGCAGCGGCGACAGCCATTCTTCCATCGGTGGCGGTAGCGATTGCCATATCTCTTAGCCTGCACGGACTTGCGCTGCTGGTGCCGCCAAGTGAGGACGCGGTGTGGCTTGGCTCAAATGTACATTTTCATATTCGCCGTTTATGGTCCGCAATGTCGTGACGAAGTTCGGCCCGCAGTTCTTCGATCTCGTCGAGAGGCATGCCGATCTCTCCCACGATAAGCAGAGAGGATCGAGGTCCCGCTGGTGGACGGGACCCCGTTTATGGTCAGTCGCCGTGGGGCCGAGACCAGATGAGCTGCAGACCTTCCTGACCTTCGACCTCGATCAGGGTGGCGTAGATCGGGCTTGGGAAGCTCGGATCGTCCAACTTCACCGAGAGGTAGTCGCGCTCGGTTTCCTTGGCCGTCTTCTGCCAGGCGGCGCCCAGTTCGACTGCGCCCCAGAAGATGCGGAAATGCGGGCCTTTGTCGGAGGGGTTCTGGACCCGCTCGATGCGAGCCTTGACGTTGAGGTTGAGAGTCTTAATCGTGCCGGTAAAACCGCTGGCATTGGGGGTGAAGGTACCGATGTTAGCCATTTGTCGTCTCCTAAGTTTGTCGGTCACGCCCATCGCGACCTCGATGGCTGTCGGCAGACCGGGGGCGATCGACCCGCACCGCGAAGAGGCCGAAACAAAGTGGAGGGCGGACGGAGGCGGCTTTCTTGCCGCGCGAGGAATGAGCGCGCGGCGCTCAGGGGAAAAAAAGTTGCGGACGTCCGTTGCGGGGACAAGAGCGAGGGGGCGCCGTTTGGCGACGTCGTCCTCCGGTCAGACATGCCAAATTGAGGACGTGATCTGGGCGTGAAGACCCGCCCCGGAGATGTCATGGCTAGTGTCGGTGCTTGTAAGGCTACGGCGCACTGCAAGGTTGCGCGGCACTCCGCGGTGCTCGACGAACGGCTGGCGCACGCTTGGTACCTGGCAGGCGCCCCACTACACGATTGCCGATATGGCGTTATGGGGTTGGGGGCATAGGCCGGTTACGGTTGAAAGTGATCGCAAATATCTATTGCTATCATTGTCATCAAATGGTCGAGGAGGCCATCACTATGGCTGCAGTCACAATTCGTAATCTGTCCGCTGAGACACACCGGGCCTTAAAGGTGCGTGCCGCCCACCATGGACGCAGCACAGAAGCCGAGATGCGCGAAATCCTCGAAGCCGCTGTGCGCCCAATCACTCGCGTGAAGCTCGGCTCGCTCCTCGCCTCGATCGGCCGCGAGGCTGGTGGCCTGACTGAGACGGAAGTGGACCAGTTCGCCCAGCTTCGCGACAAGACACCTTTTGCCGATCCACTGGCGCAACGAGCCGCCAAAGGCATTCGTGATGCCGGTCTTGATCAGGCGCAGCCCCAGATCCGCAGGGCGCTGGCTCCGAGCAGATCGATCAGATGAATTGTTGACGACATTGAAACCTGTTAGAAATCCAGATTGCTTGCACGCGATTGCAAACGAGATACGTCCTTTCGATCACGCGTCAACATCCAACTTGCGACACGTTTGAAATACAATCCGGTGGCCGTTGGACAAGGAGCGTTCGGCACGTTAGTAAGTTGACCATGCACGGGCGTGCAGCATGAGGTTGTTTGATTGAGCACGGATACCAGAGACCGCAGCTTTGTGAGCGCCGAAGAGGTCGCGCGGCTGGCGGGCGTCTCGCGCTCGGCCGTGTCGCGTACCTTTACGGAAGGGGCCAGCGTCTCTGACGCGACCCGAAAGAAGGTGCTGCATGCGGCCGATATGCTCGGTTACCACGTCAATCACCTGGCCCGCGGCCTCTCCCATGAGCGCAGCAATATCGTGGGTATTGTCGTTTCCGATATCCCCACGCCCTACCAGGCGCGCATGCTCGACGAAATGACCCGCCAATTGCAGACCATCGGCAAGGTCGGCATGGTGATCAACACCACGGGCGATGCGGGCAGCGTCGCCAACGCCCTGCGCCAGACCCTCAATTTCCGCGCCGATGGCGTCATCGTACTCTCCGGCACCCCCGATGCCTCCCTGATCGCCAGTTGCGTCGCCAATGGCCAGCGGGTCATCCTGATCAACCGCAGCGACCATATCGAGGGCCCGGTGAATGTCGCTGTCGAGAACGCAGAGAATGCACGGGAGGCCTATCTGATGCTACGCCGCGCCGGCTGCCAGCGGCTCGCCGTGGTCTCCTCCACTGCCGGCACGCCCAGTCTTATGGCGCGCGAGGAGGCGTTCACGGCCGCTGCCACGCAGGATGGTATGTCCATTCCGGTCATCAAGGCGGGCCCTACCGGATACGCTGCGGGCGCCGAGGCCGCGCGGCAATTATTCAGCCGCAGCGCAGCGCCCGATGGCATATTCTGCGTCACCGACCTGCTGGCACTGGGATGCATGGATGCGGTGCGGCATTCGTTCGGGCTAAGCGTGCCGCAGGATGTCAGCATTGTCGGGTTCGACGACATCGAACAGGCCGGCTGGGACTCATACGCGTTGACGACGTTCCGTCAGCCTATCGATGAGATGGTAGAGCACATCGTGCAGTTACTGTCCCAAACCGAGCCCGGAGAATGGGCACAGACTATTGCCCCGTTTAAACCGGTGCCGATCTGGCGCCGCTCCGTGTTACCGCGTCCGGCTGCTTAGACCCCGGCATTCGTCATGCCAGTTTGCCGCCCCCGGTTTCCGCGTCGATGCGCGAAATCCATTCCGAGGCCTTGCGGGCCGATGCAATCAGCATGGGCTTGGGCGCCTCGAACCATTCATCAGGCCGCAATTGCCGCCTCGTGCGCACATGGTCAAGCGCGATATCCAGGGTGGGGAACATTTCGGGCATGGCATGGTGCAGGAATAGAGCCACCAGCGTCACCGAACGACTGCGCCCGCCCCGGCAATTGACCAGGACATTGCCCCGCTCGCGGCGCGGATAGGATGGTCGCTCGGGCAGGATCTGGCTGAATGCCCCCTGCAGCAGATAATAGCCCGCCAGCATCATGGTTTCGGGATTGCCCGGCCCATCGATCAGCCCCAGCTTGTAATAGCGGATGGCCCCCGCGCCATGCCCGATCTGGGACTGGTTGGCCTCCACCGCCGGCTCGGTGACATAGTTGAAATCCAGATTCACCGCGCAATTGACCACGGTTGAAATGCCATTCTCGCGCAGCAGCGCAACATCGCTCGCGCCTTCCATGCCGCTGATGAAAATATCGACGCCATAGGGCGCCACATTCTCCACGATGCGGCTGAGCTTGGGGCGGTTATAGCGCGGCGAGGCAAGGTCCATGATAGTCTCCGGCCCGGTTTGCCGGGCATTGCGAACTCAATTGGCAGAAGGTCCGGCAACGCAGTCCGCAGCGTTGCCGGCACGGTTTCAAACAACCAGCTGAATGCCGGTCGAGATGCTCATGGCCTCGGCAATGGCGGGCGTTGCCGCCAGCACCGCCCCGCCTTTCGCTAACCCGTCTACAGCAAGAAAAGGCGCTACCACGCCGCCGGCTTCTTCCACCAGCAGCAGACCGGCCAGGCAATCCCAGGGCTGCATATGCAGCTCGGCATAACCATCGGAGCGCCCATCGGCCACATAGGCTAGCGCCAGCGCGCCCGAGGCGGCGCGGCGCACATTGGCGCCGTCGTCCAGAATTTTGGTCAGCGCATCGAGATAGAAACGCTGCGGCACCCGGGTCGACCAGCCCAGTTCGACACAGGCCGCATCCGGCCGCGTCGTACTGGCCACCCAGATCGGGGTGCCATTGCGCGCGGCCCCCTGCCCGCGCCGGGCAAAATAGAGCTCGTCCAATGCTGGATTGTAGATAGCGCCCAACACGGTTTCGCCCCCCGATACCAAAGCAACGGAAATGCAGAAATGTGGAATCTGCCGGGCAAAATTGGCCGTGCCGTCGATCGGATCGACTACCCAGATTTGCTCACCGACAACGACCCCGCCAGTCTCTTCCCCCAGAAAACCGTCCTCCGGAAAAGCTTCGGCAAGCCGTGCCTTGATATGGCGTTCAACCGCCGCATCCGTTTCGGTCAGAAAATCCTGCGGTCCCTTCATGGCAATCTGGGCTTCCGAGCGCTGCACAAAGCCATCGCGCGCGATAGTGCCCGCCGTACGCACCAGGTCCAGACAGAATGCCTGGCGCGCATCGAGATCGACCGCCACGCTGGGGCTAGCCATAACCACGTTCATTTCACATCAACTCCGGGCAGGTCGTCCTTGGCGCGTTGCCGGCGCGCCGAAACCCCCTCGGCAATACGCTGCAAGGTGGGATAATCGCCCCCCTGCCCCGTGGCGATATAGCCGGGGCAAAGAAAATCGGGGGACCCTTCGGCAACCTTGCCCATGGTCAATCCCTGATAATGCCCTCCCGCTTGCCGCAGGATTAGGATGGCCGCAGTCACGTCCCAGGCATTGACGCCAAAGCCCGTCGCCGCATCCGCCCAGCCAGCGGCCACATGGGCCAAGCTCAGCGCCGCGCTGCCAGGACGCCGCATGGTCGAAAATGTCTCGGTCAGCTCGCCAAGATCGGCCAGCGCCGCGTCCCGCCCGTCAATACGGAAATCGCGCGACACGGGATAGCCGGTGATCAAAGTCGCCTGCCGCTCATCGGACACGGCACGCGAGCGCAACACTTTGCCATTGAGCCAGGCGCCGCTCTGGTCAGCGCTGAACAGGTTTTCGGCAATCGGGTCATAGATCACCCCAGCGACGATTTCATCGTCGACCACAGCGGCAATGGACACGCACCAAAAGGCAATGCCCCGCGCAAAATTGGATGTGCCATCGATCGGGTCGACATACCAATGCACTCTACCATTGCCGATCGAGCCGCCCTCTTCGCCCAGAAAGGTCGAATCCGGCACTTCGCCCATGATGAAGTCGCGAATACTGACCTCGCTCTGCTTGTCATGCACGGTGACGATGTCATGCAGGTCGACCTTGTAATCTACCGCCATATCCGAGCGGAACGCGGCCCGCAGCGGATTGCCCACCAACAAAGCAGCGCGGCGCGCCACATCGAGCAGGTTGGGCTGGGGGAGTAGCTTGGCATTAGGGCTGGTCATGGACACTCTTGCGGTTTGAAGTGGTCCCCGGAACAGTTCCGGGGACCGTAGGCTCGGATCGTGGAGGCGATCCCAGCCGATGGGGTGAGGCTTATTTGCGGTAATTCATCTGCCAGAAATCCTGCCAGTCCTGCCGCGTGTCCCAGTCGTCTAGGCCTGTGCTGGCGTCATAGGGGAACAAAGCCGCGACATGCTCGGCCAACCCCGAGGGCTCGTCGGCGGGAATGCCCACTTCGCTATTGGTCGACATCTTGCCGTCGGCCACCTGCGGGGCGATGCCCTCTTCGGTCAGGATATAGTGGACGAAGAGCCGTGCGGCGCTGGGGCTGTCGGTGCCGGTGGCGATCAGGGCCAGCTTGGTATAGGTCCAGCCCACCCAGGGGGTCATCTCGGCGCAAAGGCCCAGCTTATAGCCCTTGTCCTCATTGTCGCGGAACTTGGCCGAGCTCATCAGGCCAAAGAATGGCTCCGCCTGCCCCGGCGCACCCACTGCTTCCGACACCGGATCATCGCCATCGGTCACCAGCGGCCCGTTCGACGCGAAGGCCTTGACCCATTGCTGGGTCGCCGTCTCCCCGCTCACATCCAGATCCGTACCGAAATGGGCCTTATAAGCCGCCGCCAGTTCGGGGTCGGCATGCGTCTGCATCTGGTTGAACCAGTCGGTATAGGTGCCTTTGGTCAGTGGATCGACAAAGGCCACCTTGCCCTTCCATTTGGGCTCGGTCAGTTCCCAGATATTGCTCACCGGGCAGCTATCATACACCTCGGTATTGTAGGTCCACACATTGGCATTGGTCGAAATCGCCAGCGGATTGCGGAAATAGACCGGGATCTTGTCGGTCATATCCACCGGCACCCAGCTTTCCACGATCCCCTGCGGCAGCAATTGCGCCAAAGCCGCCGGCGCATCGGTGATCAGCGCCACGTCGCCCGCCACGTTATTGGCCTGCGCTTCGCGGATGATCATTTCGAGCTGGCTATTGGCCGACACTTTCTGCCCCGTCGCCTGCACGCCATATTTGGCGGTGAAGGCTTCGGCCATATCCACGATCTTGCCCGTGCTGTCATAGATGGTGATCGGCGGCTCGGCTTTTGCCGCTTCGATCAGCGCATCGAGATTGAATTCCTGCGCCATGACCGGGGCGCCCAGAACGCTCACGCCCAATAGCAGTGCGGCGATTGATAACTTGTTCATCTGCATGTCCTCACTGTCACTTGGCGTAGTTCAGGCGCCAAAGGTCCTGCCAATCCTGGCGGGCATCCCAATCGTCCAGACTCGTCGCCATGCTGTAGGGAAACACCCGATCCAGCACCGCCCCGATCCCGGAAGGCTCATCGGCAGGCAGACCAACATCTTGATTGGTCGACATTTTCCCGTCTTCCGCCTGGGGCGCGATGCCCTCGGCAGTCATGACGTAGTGGATGAAAAGCTTGGATGCGTTGGGACTATTGCTCCCAGCCGTGATCACCCCGACGCCGGGATACATCCAGCCAAGCCAAGGCTTTAGCTCGCTACACAGGCCCAGCGTAAAACCATTTTCCGCGTTGTCGCGAAACTTGGCCGAGCTCACGAGCCCCACAAAAGGCTCCGACTGCCCCGGCGCCGCGACGGCTTCAGCAGCCGCCGCATCGGCATCGGTCAACAGCGGCCCATTGGCCGCTAGCGCCTTGACCCATTGGGCCATCGCGCTTTCTCCACTGGTATCGAGGTCCTTGCCGTATTGCTCTTTATAGGCCGCCGCCACCTGCGCATCGCCATGCGCCTGGGTCTGGTTGAACCAGTCCACATAGGACGCCTTGTTGAGCGGGTCCTGCATGGCGACCTTGCCCTTCCATTCGGGCTCGGTCAGCTGCCAGATATTACTGATCGGACAGGCATCGTAGAGTGCCGTATTGTAGACCCACACATTGGCACTGGTGACCACGACCAGCGGGTCTTGATATTCCGGCGCAATCTTGCCGGCCAGGTCCGGCGGCAACCAGCTGGTGACAAAGCCCTGCGGCGCTAATTGCGCCATCGCGGCCGGCGCATCACTGATAATCGAGACGTCCCCCTGCACATTGTTGGCCTGGGCCTCCCGAATGATCATTTCGAGCTGATCGGTCGCCTTGACCTTGGTGCCCACGGCCTTGACGCCATATTTGGCGGTAAAATTGTCAGCCATTTCAACGATCTTGCCGGTGCTGTCATAGACAGTGATCGGTTCCTCGCCCTTGGCCGCCGTGATCAGCGCATCCAGATCAAACGCCTCCTGCGCCAAAGCTGGCGTCACAGCGAGCAGTGCGGCAAGACTGGTGACCAGCACCCCCGCTTGTTTCAAATTCAACATCGTCCTCTCCTCCCTCATCATCCCCTGCCCCGCCATGCCATTCGGCTTGTGTGCGGGGCGGCGAACCTGCTGCTAGCGCGAGTAGTGGATGCGCCAGAAATCCTGCCAGTCCTGGCGCAGCTCGAAATCGAGCTTGGCCGTCGTGGTGTCATAGGCCATCAATTCGCCCATCACAGCGGCGACGCCCGAGGCCTCCTCGGGGTTGGGCGCAATGGTGCTATTGGACGAAATCTTGCCGTCAATGGTCTGGGGCGCGATACCCTCTTCGGTCAGCAAATAGTGGATGAAGAGCCGCGCGGCATTGGGGCTGTCGGTGCCTGCTGCGACCATGCCAAAGCCGGGATAGAGCCAGCCGGCAAAGGGTTGCATGCCGCTGCAAATACCCAGCTTGTAGCCTTTTTCGGTATTGTCCCGATATTTGGCGACCGAGCTGATGCCGAAATAGGGCTCGGCCTGCCCCGGCGCACCGATGGCATCAGCAACGGCCGAAGAGTCAGCCACCAGCGGCTGGTTTTCCGCATAGGCCTTGACCCAGGCCGCCGTCGCACTTTTCTCGTCGGTGACCAGTGGCTTGCCGTAGAGCACTTCATAAGCCGACGCCATTTCGGCGTCATGATTGGTCTCGAGCTGGTTGAACCAATCTGCATAGGCGGGCTTGACCAGCGGATCGAGCATCGCAACCTTGCGGCTCCATTCGGGCTCCGTTAGCTGCCAGATATTGGTGACGGGGCAGGTTTCATAAGCCTCGGTATTATAGGTCCAGACATGGGGGTCGGTGACCAGCACCAGCGGGTCCTGCAAGGGCGCCGCGATATTGGGCGCCAGATCGGGCGGCACAAAATTCTCCACCACGCCTTCGGGCACCAATTGCCCCATCACCGCCGCCACATCGGCGGCCACGGTCACGTCGCCCGTGCTGTTGCCGGCCTGATGCTCGCGCAGCAGCAGCTCGATCTGGTCGGCTTCGGAGACCTTCTTGCCTTCGGCGGTGACGCCATATTTGGCGGTGAAAGTCTGAGCGGTTTCAACGATCTTGCCGGTCACCGCATAGACGGTGATAGGCGGCTCGCCCTTGGCGGCGGCAATCATCGCTTCAAGCTCGGCGCTCTCTTGCGCCAGAATGGGGCGCGCGCAGCACAGGGCCACAAGGCTGGTCAGGATCGCGGTCGTAACGGTCTTCGTCATCAAGGCGTCTCCGATTATCTTCGTTGTCACCTGGCCTTGGGCGTGCGCATCAACCGGTCGGCAGCGTCGAGGCGCTGGCCTTTGCGGTCAAACACATGCAGCGCCTTGGGCTTGGCCCAGACGGCCACCGCGGCACCCACTGCGATTTCCGGCGCTTCATGGGTGGTGAGGAACAGCGTGCCATCGCCGCTGCGCAATTCGAGAATCCAATTGCCGCCGGTCGGCAGAATGCCGGTGACCGTTGCCGGCAGCTGGAACGCCGTGGCGGGAACCGCCGATGCGTCCTCGTCGATCCGCAGAGCCTCGGGCCGCAACCCGACCGAGCCGACATCGCCCAGGCTGGCATAGCGTTCACTGAGGAACGCGCCCATGGCCTGCGCCGACGCGCTGCGCTTATCGGCCATCAGGTCCAGAATATTGATCGGCGGGCTGCCGACGAATTCGGCCACGAACCGGTTGGCCGGTCGCTCGTAGATATCGTCGGGCGTGCCCATCTGCTGCAATGTGCCCTCGCTCATCACAGCGATCGTGGTGGCCAGCGTCATCGCTTCCCACTGGTCATGAGTGACGAACACGATCGTCGTTTTGAACTCGGCATGGATACGTTTGAGCTCCGCCCGCATTTCGAGCCGCAACCGTGCATCCAGATTGGACAGCGGCTCATCGAGCAGCAGCACGCCAGGATTGACCGCTAGCATGCGCGCCAGAGCCACGCGCTGCTGCTGCCCGCCCGACAATTGAGAGGGATAGCGGTCGCGGTATTTCTCGATATCGAGCGCCCGCATCACCTTATCGACTCGCGCTTCACGCTCGGCCTTGGGAACCTTGCGCAGGCGCAGGCCGAAATCGGTGTTGCGCTCAATGGTCAGATGCGGCCACAGCGCATAGCTCTGGAATACCAGCCCCATTTCCCGCTTTTCGGGCGGCACGAAGACGCCATGGGTGACCGAATCCATCATGCGGTCACCGATATGGATTTCCCCGCCGGAAAGGTTTTCGAGCCCGGCAATCATGCGCAGCGTTGTGGTCTTACCGCAGCCCGAAGGGCCGAGCAGGCACATGAACTCGCCGTCGCCAATATCGAGGTCCAGATCCGTCACGGCATTGGCCGAATTGGCACCGTAGTTCTTTTGCGCTCCGCGCAGGTTGATCGTTGGCATGAACTAGCCTCCCAGCCCTTCGGCGATATTGGTTTTGGTGAGCCGCTGCGCGGCGAGCGTTCCGAAATAGGCGATGCCGGCAATGATCAGCACCACGCCATTGGCTGCCTGGGTGTAGTGATAATCGACCAGGCGCAGCGAGAAGGTCGTCAGCACATCGGTCGATGGCACAGCCAGGATCACGAAAAGGCTGAGCCCCTTAATGCCCGAAATGAAGGGCAGTAGAATACCAGTGACCAGCGATCCCTTCTGGATCGGGATCACCACGGTGATCATCCGCCGCAGCCAGCCGGCACCCGAAATCTGTGCAGCCTCTTCGGGGTCCTTGCCCAGCTGCATCATGGCCGAAATACCGGCACGCGAGGCATAGGGCATCTGGTCGGCAATCAGCGCCAGCATCAGGATCGTCACCGTGCCATAGAGCGCCGGGATCGGTCCGCGCTGCACGGCAAAGAGCGAGAGATAAGCCGTAGCGAAGGCGATGCCAGGCACCAGATAGGGCAGGAAGGTGATCTGCCGCAGGAAGACCGAGAGCGGCCGCAGCGGCGTGCGCACCACGACATAGCCCACCAGCAGCCCCAATATGCCCGAGGTGACCGAAGCGACGCCGACGATCCACAGCGTGTTCCACGCTGCCATCCACAGGTCCCGGCTGAGCAGGATGCCGGTTCGCAGCGCCACGGTATCGAGATTGGTGCCAATCCAATAATCGAGCGTGAAATTGTCGGGCGTGAACCGCGCCGGCTGCTTCATCACCGTGGACAGCAACAGCGTCAGCAGCGGCAGGCCAACGCTGAGCATGAAGATCAGCCCGGCAAACGCGGTCGCAGGAATGCGCAATACACCGAGCCGCGACTGGCGGTTCATCGTCCCCTTGGAACCGATAGTGACGAAGCGTCGGGCTTCCTTGACCAGCTTGGCATCGATCAACAGCGTCACGATACCGATCAGCATGATCGAGCCGGCCACCACCGCCGCCACGCCAGTCTGGCGCGAGGCGATATTGCGGAACAGTGAAGTCGCCAACACGTCAAACTTGACCGGCAGGCCCAGCACATAGGCCACGCCGAATTCGCCCAGGCATTTGGCAAAGATCAGCACGATGGCCGACAGCAGCGCCGGGCGCATCAGCGGCAGGATCACTTGCCAGGCCACCTGGCTCGGCCGGGCGCCCAGAATGCGCGCCGAATCCTCAAGCTGGCTATCGAACCGGCGCAAAGCCGTGCCGAACAGCAGGATGATGAACGGCGAATAATGCAGTGCCAGGATCACCGTGATCGGCACTTGCCCATAGGCCAGCCAATCGGGCGGCGTCAGGCCCATGGCCTCAAACCAGCCCGGTTGCCCGCCCACCGTGCGGTTCTTGAAGAGCGTGGTCCAGGCCAGCGCAAAGGTCCAGGCCGGCAGCATATAGGGCACGATCAATGCCGTAGCGAACCAGCGCCGGGCAAACATATCGGTGCGGCTGATCAGCCAGGCGAGCGGAATACCGACCAGCATGGAGAGGCTGATCGCTCCGGCCGCGACCGACAATGTGTTGAGCAGCGGCTGCCAGAACAGATCGCGCGAAATCGGCGAGAGGAAGGTACGGCTCAGGTAGTAAAGTGTGAAGCTGCCAATGTCCGAAGCAATGCGCCGCTCATCGCCAAACTGTACCCGCGCCGCATCGGTCAGCATGGACAGGATAGGCACCAGGATCAGATAGGCAAACAGCAGCGCCGCGAAAATTCCGATTAGCGTCGTCGGCTCGCGCATCGCCACCTTGAGACGATATTTCAACGCCTGACTGGCCGAAGGCTGGGCGACAGACCGCTTATCCTGCACCGGGCGCAATGAGGTTTCCGACACGCTCATCGGCCAGTCCACTTGGCCAGCGCACGCAGAAATAGTGCGCACGACATCACGGTCCCAATCATGCGGGTCCTCCCATAGTCATCCCCCTTGCTGCCAGGCCGGTTATGCCAGCTCTATCGAACAGCACGCGCCAATCCCGGCGCGTTGGAATGAATGTTCCACGGCAGAGGCTACATAGTCAATACAAGGAAGCAACAATTATGCACATGCGTGCAAAACGTCTTTTTGCGTGTTATATCAAATAGATATGGAAACATTTGCGGCAATTTTTATGTAGCACCATGCAATCATGTGCATATCGGTTCGCGCGCTTGAGCGAATGATCCAGGAGCGCTACGGCACGGCCGAGGACGATGTAAGAAGGAGGTGGACGGCTGGTATGGTCGTCAGACTTCGTAGCGCAAGGGAGTATGTACCGACGGGCGCGACGCTTGCTGGACGTTGGTACTCTTCACCGTGCATCGGCCGGAGACGATGTCCATGATGCCACGGAACAGGCTCTTTCTCTAGCAACGACCGCCGGCAGGTTCCCGAATAACATAGCGATTATTCTTGTCCAACTCGTTAGGGTCCACCAGAACAACCGAGTGTTGGCCAGCACTGGAGACGCAAACGAACGAGTACGGATTCGCTGTTGCATCGTCCACTAGGAGCAATGACTTAGCGAACATCCGCGCCAACTGGGCGGCGGCATCTAGAACGTACGGGCACGGCAATGACTCGGAGACATAGACGGTAATAAGTTGCGAATAGCTGTCTGAGCCCCGATCTTCAACGACGCACGTGGCGGGGGCATCTTTGATTTTACTGAGGCTGTGCACGACATCCACATTCTCGCTGGGAATGTTGAGCAATGTCGCTATGCAGCGTCGTAGAAGACCATCATCAACGGGGCTTTCCAAGGCGGCATCAAACCAGATCATTGTCGGCGTCCCAAAATGTCGAGCGGTCGCAGGCGCAACTACTAACCCGGTTTTTCCCACGGTTTGAACCTGCGCCGGCCAAAATCCGTAGCCAAAACACAGGCCCACGCTTCCGGCAAACTCGTATGGCTGTCGAAGCGGAACAGCTTCAAGCCCCTCGAAGTATAGTGGTAAAATCCATTGAACCCAGAGCCGGCGCGGTATTTTGTTGCGACGCGACACGGAATTTGGTCACGCGGTAGGTCCAGTCAGCTCAAGTGGTTCAGCAACTGGCCTTGCGTGGTCCTACTCTGAACCCGAAGGGCAGCTCTCGGGATTCTGGGCAATGGGGACCTGCCAGGCTGCTGCCTATCCTGCGCTAGTGAACGACGCGCTGCCGGTATGTCTCCAACTGGACCATTTTGTCTGTTGAGGCCGTTGGCTGCTGGACAAATCGAAGGAGCAATTCGGTCGTGGCATCGCGCCCCGCTGCCTTAGAGAAATTGTAGCCTTGGCCCAGTGTGCAGCCCAATGCACGAAGGTGACGCACCTGATCGGGCGTCTCCACTCCCTCCGCGACAACTCGGATACCCAGATCTCCCGCTATGCCGAGAACGCCCTTTATGATCGCGGCGCCTCCCCCTCCCTCGGCGATTCCGTCGACAAAGGACTTATCGATTTTGATGATGTCGATGGGCACACTGAGCAGATGAGTCAGAGACGCAAAGCCGGTACCAAAATCGTCCAACGCTACTAAAAGACCTTTTGACCGCAATGCACGAATTTCGTCAGCAATGGCTGTATAGCGCTGCCCAAGGTAAACGGACTCTGTGACCTCCAAAATGATGTGGTTGAGCGGCACGTTCAGGCCGCCGAAGGTTGTCGTCAGACGATCCCCCAGATCACCTCTGTGAAAGTCGCTCGATGAAACATTGATGCCGACATGTTGGACTGGGATGCCAAGGTCGAGCCAATGGCGCAGGTCCCTTGCGACATTACTCATCATCGTCTGTGTAATGCGCGACCCCAGCCGCACGTCTGTGGTCGCGTCGTGAAAGTCTCCCGCTGGCACGACACTACCGGAGTGCGTCCTCATCCGACACAACGCCTCCAGACCTACGATCTCGCTGGTGTCGAGGCGCACTATGGGCTGATAGAAGGTTTCGATCCTTCCTTCGTCGAGAGCGACTCCGACATTGTGGATGGCCTCAAATCGATGGGATATCGCGGTTTTTAGGGCTGGGGTGTGTAAGACGAACCGGCCTCTCCCGTTCTCCTTGGCATGGTAGAGCGCGAAATCGGCCTCGTGCCGCATAAGCTCACAATCTCGATCAATTCCAAGGACTGCTCCCCCGATCGTCACCGAAGGCATGACGGAGTGACCGTCGCACAGGGCTGCCTCTGAAACCGCTGCCATGATTTTCTTTGCCAAGGCGGCGACGTCATTGTGTTCGACCAGGACGGCGAACTCGTCTCCGCTCAGCCGAAATGAGCGATGCGGCATGGCGGTCGCAGCGATTCTGGAAGCCACAATTTGAATGAGAGCGTCGCCTGCACGATGCCCAAAGGTGTCATTGAACGCTTTGAGATTATCGATATCGAAGAGGAGCAGCCCCCGTGGACCCTCTTGCCTACTCGCTTCTTCCAACAAACTAAGTTCGAATTTTGCGCGGTTAGGAAGGCCGGTCAGGGCGTCGGAATACGCCATTCGTTCACGTTCAAGGACACGTTCATGGCGCTCGATAGCGATGGTACAAAGATGGGCACAGGTGGCAACGATCGCCTCCTCGAATTCATTGGGGCCGCGATGAACGCGGTAATAGAATGCAAACGTGCCGATGACCCGACCTTCGCTATTGAAGATAGGACTCGACCAGCAGGCCTTTATTCCAAGCGGTACGGCCGAGGCCCGGAACGCCGCCCAAAGTGGATCTGTCTCTATATCGGTCACAGTGACGGAGGCGCCTCGATAGGCGGCTGTGCCGCACGACCCAACGTCCGGCCCGATCGCGAGGCCCTCAAACGCGTCCGAATAACTCTGCGGCAGAGCAGGGCAAGATAGCGGATGCAGAAAGCCCCCCTATCCACGGCAAGCACAGAGCAAACTGTACCAGGAGCGATAGCCTCGACCTCGGTGCAAAGACGGTCAGTGGTGGCCTTGAGCGCTTCACCTTTTGCGACCATCTCTAGAATTACATTCTGTAGACGCAAGAGCATTGGCGCATGTCCCTAGGGCGAGTCATCTAGATAGGCTTTTAGACTGAGCGGCTTATGTTCAAGCTTGGTACAATTTTAGTAAGTTTTGGCTGTTGTGCCAGCGGGGACTGTACGACTTCGCGAGCTGTAGCCGCGGATTTATGAACCGTTCACGCTACCGGCGTATCTCGCTCTCTATTGCTTCGGACAGAGTTACCCTTGGAGCAACTGACCGGCATCCGATTTCAGACCCGAGCTCTTTCTAATAATGACAGCCAAAGCACAGATCCCAGGACGTTGGCCGACGTGGCCGATAACTGGACCTACCGATCGATTTTTACTAATTTCCGATCGCCCTGACCGCAGCGCCGACCTCGCTGACATATTGACCCTTGCCGGCGCGGTGACTCAAATCTCGCCTCTAGAGCTAAGTGGCCGGACCGATCACTACTTTCGCATGATCGTTGACGTCGACTTGACCGACATCGACACTGTTCTCGGACTACGGCGCCAGTTTGAAGCTCCCGCCGCACACCACGCGCCTCGCTATTTTGTCATTGGCGCGGATCGCCACCATGGCGGCACACAGGCCAGAGCCCTTGGCGCTAGCATGACCTTGTTCCGGCCGTTCGCCCCTGAAGATTTGCTGGGTGACATCAGCGCCGATTGTGCAGCCAGCTTTAGCGTCGAGCTGGCTCAGATCGATGACGTGGTCTGTGCCGGGGTCGATGCGGCTCACCGAGTGTTCCTGAAGATATTTGAAGGCCTGAAAGCCGGCCAAGGTCTTTCGCTCGAGGATGTTCTCGAACAGGAGGAGGTTATTTCGAACGCGCTCTGCAAAGGCGGGCTGCAGCGGTGGCTTGAGGTCGTTAGTCTGCACCACAACAGCACCTATAGGCACTGCTTGTCGGTCACGGGCTTCGCCGTGGCGTTTGCTCAACACTTAGGATTCAGCTCACGTGACCAACGTCGTCTCGCCCGGGCCGCTTTGCTCCATGACCTTGGCAAAGCATGTATACCACTGAGCATCCTCGATAAGCCGGGACGGCTGACGGAGCCAGAGATGGCGGAAATGCAGCGCCACTGCAAACTCGGATATGATTTGCTACTTCAACAGGGCGGATTTCCCAGCGAGTCCCTAGACGTCGTCCTACACCATCATGAATTGCTCGACGGAAGCGGCTATCCAGACCGGCTGTCCAACACGCAAATTAGCGACGTGGTCCGCATGGTGACGATTGCGGATATCTATTCGGCTCTTATCGAGAGGCGGTCATATCGCGCTGGCATGGACCGACACGAAGCCTTTTTGGTCCTGGAGAGCATGGGCGGAAAGCTGGATCGGGATTTACTCAGAGCATTCCGCGGAGTCGCGCTAGGAGCCGCGACCTAGGAAATGCTCGTTCTGATCTCATGCTGCCTTTCGAGCACGCAAAGCGCATTTGCCAAAAGCGAGTGATGATACAGAACCAGGCGTCGCCATGCTTGTGTTGGGAGGGCGTGGCGCTAGCTGCCGTCTCGGGTCGCAGGCAGGACATTGATGCTAGTCAAGATGCAGGCCCATTGAGCCGGATGGTGGTCGAAGTGCAAATGCACGGCGAGCTCAAGCGCGACTTTCAGTGTGAAGCTTTCGCCAGCGGGTGAGACGGTCCGGATCAAGCGTACCGGACGCTACTGCCGCCCGGACCGCGCAGCCTGGTTCGTGGTCATGAGTGCAATTGCGGAACTTGCAGGAGGGGGCAAGTTCGGTGATCTCGGCGAATAGCACATCCAAACCTTGCCCCAAGTCCTTCATGTGCAAACTTCTGACGCCGGGAGTATCGATCACCCAACCGCCACCGGCCATGGCGTGAAGCGACCGGGCGGTGGTTGTGTGACGGCCCTTTGAATCGCTTGGGCGGACACTTCCTGTCTGTTGGGGAAGCTGGGATCCACTGGCTACCAAATTATTGACAAGGGTCGACTTGCCGACGCCAGATGAGCCGACAATGGCTATGGTCGATCCCGGACCACACCAAGGCCGCAGGGCCGTTACCGCATCAGCCGAGCGGGCGTTAATTGTTACTACGGCCAATCCGCGCTGCAATGTGGCAGCTTGGCGCGCAAAATCTTGCGCGTCATCGGCGACATCGGCTTTGGTCAGAACGATGACGGGATTCGTTCCGGCGTCATTGGCGAACGCGAGATAGCGTTCGAGCCGCGCCAAATTAAAGTCCGCGTTACAGGAAGCGACGATAAAGAGCGTGTCGACGTTAGCGGCAACAAGCTGGGTTGGCCTTTTACCCTCTCCTGGACGCTGTAAAAGCGTCCTTCTGTCCAGGCGGCGATGCAGTGCCTTGGTATGGGGATTGACCAGCACCCAATCGCCAACCGCAAAGTGAGCAGTATCGGCGCGCGCAGGCAGTTCGATTTCGAACTGCTCGGCGTCCATGAGGCCCGTCAGCCGCCCGCGATGGACCGCATCAATGCGCAACCGCCAAAGTTCTGCTTCGCTGTCTGCAAGCTGACACTCGAAAAAGCTGTCCCAGCCGAGTTGCTCGTCAGCGAGGCGAACCATCACGGTTTCCTACCGTAGATCAACGTCTGGAGACCCTTGCCGGCGACCACTAGGACTTGCCCGCTGTCGGGGCTGGAACGTCACTCTGGCTTTCCGTCGTTGGTTTCAACTTGGCCTCTGCACGCTCACTGCTCTTCAGTTTTTTGAGCCGTTCACGTTCTTTTCGTTCAAAGTCATAGTTCGGTTGTCGAGCCATGGTGGCACTTTCTAAAAGGATAGTAGCTGGTCTTTCCCTGACCAAAACACATGTGTTCCTACTGTGAGTTGGGAATGTGGCCATTGTCCAAGCCGCTTGAGCGCCTTTGTTCGGCGTGCGGCTCTTTTCCGGTGGCAATAGCGGTCAATCTAGCGCGCGCAATCACTCGACCGATGCGACCAGGGTAAAACGACACCTTTGTCGGCGGCCGTTCGAGGCACTGCAAGAGATCGGTGATTCAGTCCGTCAAAATTTGGCCGGTCAGGAGGTATTCCATGCCTGTAATTCTCAGATCGATACTCGCTTGACCCCGAAAATAGGCTGGCGCGATCCTGGTGAGAAGTTGGGATCCAAATCCGGTCCTGGAGGCTTCCCTCAAGCCGCTTAGGCCGCCCTCCTTCCAACGGAAGGAAAACTGCCTTTGTTCGCTTATGCTCCAGCTGATGTTGAGATGGCCGTCGGCCGAACTCAGTGCTCCGTATTTCGCAGCATTCGTGGCCAATTCGTAGATAATCAGCGAGAATGGGATCACCTGAGTTGAAGGCAGATTCACGAGCGGTCCGGAAAGCCCGATCCGATCCCAGTCCAGACGATAGGGTGCTAAGCCGGTTCGGATGAGCTGCGACAACTCCGAACCCTGTCCGATGTCCGTCACCATGTCCTGCGCTTTACCAAGCGCAGCCAACCGATTTCCTATCGATTCTCTGGCCTCGTCCAGCGTGCGGGCATGCCTCAGGGTAGAGTTGACGACGGCCCCCGTGACAGCCATGACGTTTTTGATCCGGTGTGCCAGCTCCTTGTGAAGAACGGCCTCGGTTTGGCGCGCTACCACCCCCTGTGTGGTCTCGATAACGGTGTCCATCATGCCCATAACTTGGCCGTCGTCACCGCGGATCGGGCTATAGCAAAAGGTGAAATACGCCTGCTCGGGAGCGCTGCTCCGCTCGATGATTAGGGGGAAGTCTTCGATAAACGTAGATTCTCCTGCAAATGCATCTTGAGCTATCGGCCCAATGATATCCCAGGCCTCACTCCACACCTGCGAGAATGGCCGGCCAACGGCGCTTGGTTTCTCACCAAGAATTGGCAAAAAGGCATCGTTGTGGATCGTGATGAGATCCGGTCCCCATGCGATCGCTTTAGGAAAATCAGACTCCAGCATAAGGTTTACAACGGTGCGGAGGGGGCTTGGCCAGTTCGTGATCGGTCCCAGGGGAGTGCTCGACCAATCGAACGTCCGAACGATCTCGGCCATGGGCTTAGTCGAGGCCGGAAATTTGGAACTGTTATCTGACAATTATGCGCTCTCTAGCCATACCTGTTTACCTGTCTCCCACCCAGATCCCAATCACGCAAGTCTGATACGACCATGACTTAGCGTTCGCTGCTTTAGAGGCTCGGGATACCACCGGGGAGGCCAATCGTAGCTAAGATCAGCATGAAATGGCTCCCCGGGGAATTGTCGCTTCTGGCGCCAGGCATTGGCAGTGGGCCTATTCGTACGAGTTTAGTTCTTGGGCCGACATCCCTACCCGCGCGGCTAGGCGCCCGCCCCTGTCCGTCGCGGTCAGCAGTTGGCGCTCGGTCAGTGATGTTGATTGACATGTCTCTGTCCAAACGTTGCGACCTTGGACAGATTGGTGCCTAAATCGGCAGCTTGCTGTAGAGCGTGGTGACCTTCTCTACACCCGAACTACTCGTGTGCTTCACTCGTGCGCGCAGCCGAGTCACATCGCCGATCGTATGTAGATCCTCATTGAGCACCTTCATGGCTGCGGCTTGAGGGCTAGTAGCGACCACCTTGCACATGTCAGACTGTTGGGGTCGGCCGTCTGGGTCGGTATTATAGGACTCGACAGTATATTCGCGTTCAGACGCTGTGCTCATGGGTGCTCCTCATGCCACCGTAGCACGGTTGATCGACAGCACCACGAGATGTGCACCTCCTATGGCTGCAGCGCTGGTGAGCGTGAGCACATTCCCCCGCTCCTGCAGAAGCCACTATGCATACGAGAGCGCGATCATGACCGAGAGGTGTCGCGATGCGCCGGTCGGTTACTGCCCTTTGGCCCTGTGCGGGTCCTCCCGCATTTCAAACCACATGGCGTTTAGAATGGCAAAACTGCAAGCCAGCCCCCAGGACCCAGGAATACCACATGCTCGCCTCCAATAGGCGCGTGGGGTTCTTTTCCACGCTTTCGGTGCTCGCCCGTGCCGCGCATCACACGGAACACCCCGCCCGTATAGAGAAAGATGATGGGCACGAAGAAACAGGTCACCAGTAGCATGATGAAGCGCGTCAATGGCTGGAGGATGCGTCCCAGAGCGTCAAGCCGGACTGAGGCACGGTCGAGGAAGGCAGCAGAAACGGAAACAGCGACAACCCTGCGGTCGAGACAATGCCGAAAATGCCCAGGCTTGAGGCCCACAACGCTGGCAAGCCCCACCGCGCCTGCAGCGCCAGCAGGCTCCGACCACCAACAAAGCCTAAGACGGGTGCCGCGATCATCCAAGTATAGGGGCCCATAATTGGGCAGCCAGCCGCCTGCGTCAGCGCCACTGTCTTAGCCAGCGGATTAAGGCGCCACAGTTTAAGGCTGTTGTCGCGGCCAGACGACCGGATGCCGCTCTTTCATACGGTGGACAGAATTTTCGATAGCATCATCGCGTTCTTGACTGCGTAGCCATCAAAGTCATTGTTAAAATAAATCCACGCACGCTCGGCACCCGCGCTTCGGATACGTTGCGCCCAAACAAAAAGTTCTTCTTCACTGTAATCATGGCGATACCATCGCTCAATCCCGTGGAATCGGATGTAAATATCGTCGGCGGTCTTTATCAATTCGTCAGGCAAACGCGGCCCACTGCAGGAACAAAAAATTGCCTCTGCTTTCTCGAACGCCGCATAGACTTCATCGCGCCACCAGCTCGTGTGACGAAATTCGATGACGTTGCGCCGAGCCGGATCCATTTGCTCCAAAATTTGTTGCAGACGGTCTGGCGAGTAGTGATAGCTCGGTGGTAGCTGAAACAAGAAGCAGCCCATCATTGGTCCGAGCAGGTCAGCGATATAGCCGAAGTCCCGTACCAATGTTCCCGTATCTTCGAACTTGCAGACATGAGTAATCAGGTCTGACACCTTGACTGTGTAAATCATATCCCGGCCTTCGGCCTGTTTGCGCCATGAACGCACCGCGCCCAGCGTGGGCCAGGAATAAAATGGGGCATTGAGCTCAACCGTACGGAAATGGTCAGCGTAGTAAGAGAACCAGTCCTTGGTCGGCATCTGGGTTGGATAGAAGGTGCCCTTCAAATGCCAGTAGAACCAACCCGAGCATCCAATATTCAGAGCAGGTGGTATGGTTGTCTTTCGAGGCGGGCCATCTTCGGCTAGCAATCTCGCCTTGTGCATCTTGCTGGCACGCAGGATGGTGCTCTCACGCTGCTTAATCCGCTTTTGAGCTTTTTTTGCACGGCGCTCGTCAGGCGTGAGGGGTCCAGTCATGCGATCAAAACGATTTGGCACATAAATTGTTCAAGACGTCCTTCGTTTGTTCCGCTGCCCCCTCTGCCATGCAGCGGAACAGAGTAGGCGTGCCGGCGTTGTGAGCTGGGTCTTTCACAATGCAGGAGCTTACAAATATGGCCGAAAAAACTCTGAACGATCTTTTTCTTGATACCCTCAAGGACATCTATTTTGCCGAAAAGCAGATCGTGAAGACGCTGCCAAAGATGGCGAAGGCTGCGGTATCACCTACGCTGAAAGCCGGGTTTGAACAGCATCTGGAGGAAACCGAGGTGCATGTCGAGCGTTTGGAACAGGTTTTCGAGCTCATCGGAAAGCCCGCCCGCGGCAAAAGCTGCGAGGCGATCCTAGGGATTATTGAAGAAGGCAAGTCCATCATCGATGAATATAAGGGAACCGGCGCGCTTGATGCAGGCCTGATAGCTGCCGCTCAGGCGGTCGAACACTATGAAATCGCCCGCTACGGTACGTTGAAGACATGGGCGAACCAACTGGGGCTAACCGACGCTGCCGCGCTGTTTGAGGCGACCTTGAAGGAAGAAATCGCCACAGACCAAAAGCTATCAAAGGTTGGCGAGGCAGAAGCCAACGTCAAGGCCGCTTAATCCCTCCCATAGTAGCGCGGATTCGATCAATTGATCGAGCCGCGCACCTCGCTTTGTTACGCGCAAAGTCCAGAGCTCCGATAGCGGATGACGTCCCCGTCTTGATCTTTCCATTCTGGGCAGATCCCTACATCCGATCCCTGTGGCGCCCCACAGATCGGAAGCCCTGATGCATCCGCCATAGCGATTTATTCAGAAGTCTGGTTTCTTTGGAGGCGGTTTAGATCGGAGAATAATTATGCCCACGTGCAATAGAGACGGCACAGATTTCGGAACCCGTCTTGGATTGAGGTTTCCGCATCACGTGCGGTCAGACTTCTTTCACTCGGGGCTTATTGCGATCCTTGTCGTGGCGACCGCTGTGGTAGCTTGTAGCGTTTCGTCTGCAACCGCAGATGAGTGGACCACGACCCAAAGCGGTGGAAGCACAATCGAGGTTCCACAATTCTTTATCGACGGACCAATTAGTGCGCTCATATGGGGTGACAAGGATTTTGGATCTGTTTACGTACCAGATCACCCAATAACGCTTCGACAATACCGCACTGAAAGCGATGCCCGGCCCTACGTCTACCTGACCGAGACAGTCGCAGCCCAGGCAAGAGAGATCACCTACGAAGTCGATAAGGACCATCTTGGCGTTATATCGGGGTTTGCTGACAACCAGATATTCTACGCCGCCTGCCGGCGCGATGAGGCCGAGAACTGGTGCATCGACATTTTCTACGACGCTGCGAGGAAATCTGAGTTCAGCCCTATCGTCGATCGCATCGCATTGTCATTCATCAATGACAAAACCGGCGGATCGTAATAAGCCCCGGAGGCACCGTCCATCGCCGCGTTAGCCGAGCACCCAAGCCATTCTCCGATCGCATTTGGTTCCCGACCCAGCAGGTGAGGCCGCGTAGACTGACGCAGTGATCGGGTCCTAATCGCACGCGTTCTGGGCCTCCCAAAATACCAAAGCAAATGCCGCTGGCGGCCGATTTTAGCCACGATTACAAGGACATTGTCACGGCAGTTTGGAACGCGCGATTTCCCCTCTTAAAATCAGGTTGATTATGTCTCGTCTGCTTGCAGCCCTTATCACCAGCGTTCTGCTCACCGCGACAGCCCACGCGCAAGAGCCCATGGGGTTTAGGCCCGAAGAGCAGGAGGGCACTTATTTCGGCAGCGGCGAAGGCGGAGAACTCACGGTGGAACTGACACATCAGCAGGACGACGTCTTTGCGGTCAAGATCGACACTGTCGTACCCACGGAGAATGACTTTCCAGGTTGCGCCGGTGGTATCGAGGGTGAGATGATCCTGGGGCCCACTGGTGGCAATCTCTTAATCGAAAACGAGGATTACAAGCCGGCCTCGGACAGCCCGATGACCAGCGAGCAATATTGTGAGGTCAAGCTGGTCTTCGACGAGGACGGCTTCCTCAATCTCGAAGAACAACGTGGCTGCCTCGCCTATCACGGCGCTGCGTGCGAATTTACCGGTCAGGTGATGAACTCAAGGGCGGCTGGCTGAGCCACGTTGTCGTTTGGGTATCGTGTGCGAATGAGCAAGGAAGACTCGTATTTGTAGGCGGTGTCCATGACACCGCCTGGCGCTGGTTAACGCAATCGGACGTTAGCGGAACGGGCTGGCGTCATAGAGGAGGCTCACCGTTTTCCCGCTCTGGTCGATTGCCGTCAGGGCGGTCCAGATTTCATCAGCCTCGTAACCGCCAGCAATATAGGCATCGGCATGTCGTTCGGTGATCCGGAATTCGCCTATGGCTGCCACGCAGCCATTGGTATCGAGCGCCCGATCCAGAGCAGCAAATTGCTCATCAGGGACATCGGACTGGCCAATGGAGTCCAACACAGCCATCGACGCTTCGGTCGAGGCGCAAATATAAGCGCCACGCTCGCCTTCGCTCACCGAAACGACGCCGTCCCGCGTACTTTCGGCCAGGAATTGCTGGAATTCAGTGCGCGGATAGGCATCGTATCCTTCCTCATGCAGGATACCGATGACTTCTGTGCCGTCCGCCATCGTGCCGCGATAAAGGATATAAGTTTGGCCGGGCTGCGCTACACGGCGCTCGATCACGCTCTCGATCTCAATCGGACCAACCCGATCCTGCTTATAGAAGCAGTCGTTTAACTTGAGCCCCTCGAGAAAAATGGTCGTATCGATGGAGTGCTCGCCCGGAGCCAGATAATTGGCTAGGACGTCCTGGCCGCCCGCAACATCTTGGCAGAGGAGAGTGGCGTAGTCCTCGGGAATTTGGGACTCGCCGGGCAGCGGCAATGCCTGGGCAAGAGCGGGCGCACACATAAGACCCAGTGTCGCCGTGACCACGATCCAACCCGGTATCCGCATGCATAACTCCTTTGAGCAGACGATTCTAATGTCGGCAAGACTGCGGAACATAGCCGCGGCCCCCACTAAAGCGCTTTCCGGCATCGCTGGTCGCGGAAACCACCAACGCCCTCTGTGACGTCGGGGGAAATACGCCACGCCGTCGTTCTATTCACAATGTTGCCACTCCACCGGCAGAAATCGCGGTGGAGCGCGTCTCAACGGCCGCTTAGCGCCTCGTCAGCTCAAAACTTGGCGGCCATGTTGAAAAAGACGCCATGATCATCATAGGTCAGATCACTTAGGTCATCAGAGAATTGGCCGAAATTGTAGCCGACGGTCGTTCGTAGCTCCTTGGTGATGTCGTAGGACACAGCCGCAAGAACGCCAAAATCGGAGATGCTAGTCTGCGTATTGTAAAGCACGCGTCCCTCCAGCAGCAAACCCCAGTCTTCGAGTACGCTAAGATCGGCACGCAGCACACCAAGATGCACGGTCGAGGCGATGAAGTCGTTGCTCTTACGCGTTTCTGAGGTCTCCCCGATTCGCACGCCATATTTCGCGCCGACTGTCAGAAACTGCGTCAGGTCGTAATTGGCATCGACGCTTAGGATGTGGCTGCGCTGCGCCGGCCCTAATACCGAGCCGCCGCGCGACACCTGGTCAGGTCCCGGCAGATCATAGAGGTAGGTGTAGCGGAAAAGCGCGTTCAGCCGGTCATTGTCTACTGGGCGATAGGCAGCTCCAACGCTGGCCTCGACATAGTCCCCATCAAGTATGGTACTCTGGTCGGAGCGGCTGAACAGGCCGTCGATGCCGGCAAGGATGCGCCAGTCGTCGGCAGTCTTGACCGAAAGCCCAGACTGCAGCAGTGCGGTGGTGCGATCCCGCGTGCCATCGGCCGAGTCTTCCACCCGCAACTCGCCCCGGCTGCTCCACTCGATCCCCTCATCCTTGTAGCCAAGGCCCAGAGAGATGGCATGACGCTCGAAATCGGAGGCGTCGTCATCCCGGATGCTGCCGGTCTCGTAGGTGCCCGAGCCAGTCCAGAATTTGTCGGGCGTAAACTTCACACCGTAAAGGGCAGTGGTTGACCCCGCCTCGGAAAACAAGCCGTAATTGTTTTCGGCGTGCACCGTAAGGGCGTCGTTGATCCGCTGCTCGGACCCGAGAACGAGCCCACTCTTGGTCTGGTGGTCGGAAAACAGATCCTCCTGGGCCTCGGGGCTAACGCGCACGCCGATATAGGTGCGCCTTCCGGGCTCAGATTCGTGGCTGATCCCCGCCAACGCCTGCGGCCCCGTGGAGCCAGTCGATACTTCCCCGAACAGGGCCCAATCGACGCCGAGCTTGAGATCTGCCCCAACGCCCAACCGGTCGTTGCGGCCATAGCCGGCAGTGTGCGTCAGCGTCGCCTGGCCGAAGCCGAACACGGAAAGATCATCGGTCGGGCTATAGGTCACGCGCGCGCCAACGTCGGTGCGGCTGCCATTATCCTTGGCAAGCCCTCCCGGGCGGGTCTCGTCCCGATGCAGAAGGCCGACACTGACAGTCCAGTCATCGTTGAGCGTGTAGCTTAGCTCGGCCCCCAGCTCGTCGCGGCGGGCCCCCGTCTCGTTGCTGATGCGATCATAATCGAGCGCCAGCGCCAGATGGTCGTTGATCTTGGCGTCGATAAAGCCGTTGAAGATTAAGGTGTTGTGCTGCGTCTGTAGTTCGCCCGTCGAGAACCCCGCCTCCCGGCCTTCGAGTGTAAAGCCTGCAATCGCGTCGAAAGTGCCTTCGAAGAAGTCATCAATATCGGCCTGGCCATGAAGCCGATAGGCATAGGCGTCTGAATCGGCCGCCACAGCGGCCTGCTGCACGTAGGTGAGCCCGCCATCAGTGGAGACCCAGCTCGACAGCGCCCTGCCCTCGCTGCGCAAAATCTCTGCCTCGATGAAGGTGTCCTCGGTGGGGGCAACGCGAATATTAGCGCCATAGACGCGCAAGTCGCTTTCGTCCTCCATCGTCTCGGTCATACCGACGGCGCCCACTGTGACAGCATCGTTCAGCCGGATCGTGCCGCTGCCACCAAAAGCAAACTCATCCAGGTCCGCATTCGGTGGGCTGAATTCGTATTGCACTACCAGATTCACGACATCGTCGCTGGAGGACTGCACCGCCCCCTCGGAGCGCTGGGTGGAACTGAGCGGTCGAGCAAGGATGATGACACCCTGCATATAGTTGATCGTGTAATCGACACCGGCGCGTAGTGTCGTGCTCGAAACAACGAGGCCTGTGATGGCGTTGCGCCGCTCGATGGTGATCGTTTCAGATCCGGCAACGATGTCTTGCCGGCGCAACACATAGGCCGAGCCGCCAGTGCCACGTAGCACATCACGTGCCGGAAGGGTTCCAGGTTGGGCCGCGTAGACATTGGCTTCGTAAATTGGGGCGCCTTGAGCTGTTACGGCATCCGATTCAAGCCGAGCAGAAGCCCCATACAGTACGCGCTCGCGGCGCAGCAGCTCGCTATCGCCCACCACAGTGCGGAAATTGCCCCACATGACGTTGCTGGGACCGCGCTCGAGCCGGACATAGAGCTTGCCCCGAGTAGGGGCATCGTCGACCAGCACGGAATCGTCGCCGTAGACGGGGTAGTATTCGTCAGGATCGATGCGCCGCAGCAGGGCCTGTGGATCGGTGGAAAGCATGCCACTGAACATTTCATTGAGCGGCCCTTCCCCTGTGTCGCCCGAGGCCGTCAGCAGATATTCGCCTTTGATCTTGCCCTTGAGATAAAAAGCGGCGCGACCTTTTGCATAGATGCCGTCGAATTCCTCGGGATTGGCCGCAATGATCCTGCCGTCGCCCCATCGCTTGCCGACCGTCAGGTCTGCCATGCCGACATAAAACCACTCCTCGGAAGGAATATTGATGTCGCGATTGAAGACGACGACATCCCCATCCGGGTCATCGACGGCGATCTCGATAGTGTGGTCGCCAGAGGGAAGAATGCGCTTGGCCACGAAGGCCCCGCTGGCATCCACGGGCACACTCTCGCCCAGAAAGCGCACGCTCCCGCCGGCCGGCAGGTTCGTGCCATGCACCGTAACCGTGCCGCCGTACACCGAGATGTTGCGTAAGGCGGTGCGGTCATCGCCCCAAACCGGTAGGTCTTTGGTTGACGGGGCACTGAGTTCGCTGCGCGTCAACGGCAGCGCGAGTGTTTCGTCGAAGCGACCGTCGCGGTCATAGACGCGAGCCACATAATAGAACTCCGCACCCGTATTAGCGGGCATCGACCACAAGAGCTCTTTGCCGGGCTGCCCCGGCAGGACCGCCAGCAGATCATCGCTGCTGGCGTCATAGAGACGAACCTCAGCGCGCTCGATCCATGCCGCGTAGTTGGTATCGATCACGAACCTCACCGGCTCACCAGCCCGATAGACCGAGCGTCGGTCCGCAGGCAGCACATTCAAGCTCGGCGCCGCATCCAGGCCGTCGAACGTGACCTGGATGTCGGTGCGGGCCAATGCCGTATCGGTCTGGCGCTTGTGGTCGGGCGCGATTGGATCACCGGAAACGTGCATGCCGTCGACGGCGATGGAAAAGCCCATTTGCGCGAAGGCGGGCGTTGCCAGCCCAATGGCCAGAGCCGAGCAGGCAGTCATCATTGCGGCGCGAAGAGTTGTGAAATTCATGGCTCAACGCTCCATCGGATCGGTGTTGATGACGAGCCGATACGGCTCGCCCGCTTGCCGCCACTGCTGGCGTATCAAAGCGATGACATGCTCGACGCGCTGGCGACCGAGATCATCCCCCGCCTCGCCGCCATAGGCGATGTAGAGCGTCGTCGTGTGATCGGTTAGGAGCGTCATCAGTTGCCTGATGCCGTCATCGAGCGCTGCCGTCGGAACCTCAGAGCCACCGACGAAAGCGGAGTTGTCGAGGGTGAGGCGGATTTCGCGACCGATCGAGGCGCCAAAGTTCATTTCGGTCATCTTGCCCGCGGTGAGTCGGACCATGGCCGGATTGTCCGTAGTCATCGAGAAGCCGGCGGGCAACGTGCGCTCGTCCAATTTCAGCACGAAGTTCGAGCCGATATTGCCGTCTCGGCAGGTCGGCGCACGGCACCGAGAAGCGTCCGAAAGCGTCCGTGGTGATCAAAGTCCCGCGGACGGTCGCCAGCCTTGCGCCAGCAATGCCCGGTTCGCCTTCGTCCTGGTAGCCATCGCGATCAAGATCGCTGAAGACCTTGCCGATCACCTCGCTGCAATCGAAGATCGCCTCGGGATCGATGCGGATATCGGCATGTGCGGGGGGCGCCAATGGCGTCCCAAAGGCGTCGGTTCCATAGGCCGTGTTCCGGTAGTTTCCGGGCGGGGTCGTCGGTAGAGCGCGTAGCACAAGGCCGATTTCGACGCTGCTATTGGGCCCCAGCGGCACGTCGGAGAAGGTGACGACTGGCCCGGCAACCGTAGGGGTGACCGGAGCCGCATTCACAGTCGCAGTCCCTTCGACGAAGACAAAGCCCGCGGGAACCCGATCGGCGATCGTTACAAGCCCGACATCGGCGAGCGAACTGTTGGTCACAGTGATGACGAAAGACGCAGTCTCACCACGCCGGATGGTGGAAACCAGCGCCCGCTTGGCGATGGTGATGTCGGCGGGCTCCTGCGCGGGCACCATCAAGGTGGCCGTGTCATCTTCCGCCTCGACGGCGAGCACGCCAACCAGGGCAGACGTGTACACGCCAGTCGCATCGGCAGTGTTGCTGACACCATTGGCAATGCCCGCGGCGTTATTGATGTCGTCCTGTGTCAGTACATAGCGGGTGTTGAATGTAGCCTCTTCGCCCACGGCCAGCGGAACTGGCCCCGGCTGGATTGGATCGAGTTCGCCTGCTGGCGGCTGGCCGTTGAACGTCAAGGCAAGCTCGCGCGGCGTGACATTGGTGAGCGGCACGTTGCCTGTGTTGGTGACGACAAACTGGTAATCGATGACGTCGCCGACACGCGTATAGCCGCCTCCATTGGCAAAGCTTGCGGTCTTGGCGATGGCAAGGCTGGGCTCCGCCTTGACCACAGGAACAGTGATCGGCTGGTCGGTATCATTGGTAGGTCCAGAGAGATCAGTAATCTGCTGCGGGCCGGAGCCATCGTTAAAGGTGCCCGTGGCGACGGCCTGATTCACAACCTCCTCGGCCGTTACGTCCGCCGCATCGATCGCATAGGTGGCGGTGAGTGGGCCCGAGCTCTCGCCCGGCAAAAGCGTGCCCACAACGAAGGAACTGGGCGTAAGTCGAGGCAAAGGGTCACTGATCTCGACATTATCGAGCGTGAGATTGCCCGTATTGGTCACGGTAAAGGTGTAGGTAATCACCTCACCCACGACCGCCGGTTCGCTCAGGGCGGACGAGGCCGTTTTCACCACCGCAATTGATGGCGTCTGGTCCAGGGGCACCACGATCTCATTGGAGAGCACAGGTGGCTGCGGGCCGTCCGGGTTTTCAAAGCTAGCAGTGGCCTGGTTTCGAACTTCGCCGGCCTGGATGTCGGACTGCTTAAGTACGTAGGTCGCCGAAATAGTAACCGCGTTGGCAGTACCGGGCAGCAAGGTCGGAATCGTGTTTGGGGATGTCAGGACGAGATCCGGTAATGGATCGCCGACGACGACATTGGTCAGCGTCTGGTTGCCGGTGTTGGTCACGACAAAGCCATAGATGATCTCCTCGCCGGCTTGTGGTGGCGTGCTTAGATTGGAGTCATCAGCCGATTTCACGATGGTGAGCGCCGTGGTGCGTGTGAGCGGGCCCAGGTCGGTCGTATCGTCGTTGCCGATGGCAGTGCCCGAGATGTCGGAAACTGGGATGTCCGTACCACCGGGACCAGGGCCCGTGGCATCGACCCGCGCCGAATTGGTAAATGTGCCCGCATCAATGTCGGCTTGCTTGAGGGCGTAGGTGGCAGTGAAGGCGGTGTCGTTGCTGGCACCTGGCGCCAGTGGACCTGTCCAACTGCCGGAAACCAGCACATCGGGCATAAGATCGGTGAGCTGGATGTTGTTCAGCGTCACGTTGCCGGTGTTCTGAACCGAAAACGCGTAGGTGATCAGGTCGTCCTTTTGCGGCGGAGAACTCAAGGCAGCGCTAGCAATGGTCTTGACGAGACTGATCTGCGGTGCCTGCGACAGGCTGGTCACCGTCGGATCATTGGTGCCAAAGTCCGTTCCGCCCTGGTCCGTAACGAGAGTGTCATCGACAGTCGATTTACCTGTCGTTATGGCGGTGTTCTCCACCTCGCCGGCGTCGACATCCGATTGCTTGAGCGCATAGCGCACGGTGACCGTGATGTCGGTATCGGTTGCCGTGCCTGCTTCATTCTGCGGCTGCAGAACGGCCGTGCTCAGCCTAGTCACATCAGCAGCGTCAATCACGACATCGGGCAGCAGATCGGCCAGTGTTATCTCGTCCAGCGGCACGTTGCCGGTGTTGCGGATAATAATCGTGTAGACGATTTCCTGGCCCACCTGGGGTGGGTTCGTTAGCGCCGACACGTCGCCCGTCTTCTGTAGCGCGATGGCAGGCGTCTGCGGCGGCAGAGTGACGATCGCACTTGCGTCAACCGGTGTCTTCGGGCCGGCTGGATCGTTGAAGTTGATGGTGGCGGTATTGTTGACTGTGCCGGCGTCGATGTCCTGCTGGCGCAGCGGCGCTACTACGCTGAAGTCAGCCGATGCACCGGGCGCGAGACTAGCCAGCGACGTCGGCGAGACGACAGCATTGGGGAATGGGTCGGTGACGACGAGATTACTCAGCGTCACATTGCCTGTGTTGGTCGCCCTTACTGTCCAAGTGACAGGTGTGCCTTCGCGCGGCACTGGCGGAATGGTGCTGACCAACGTCTTTGTCAGCGTCAGGCTCGACTCTCGGAAAAGCGGAGTCGTGACTGTGCTCGGCGGCGTACTGATCGGGGTCGAACCATGCAATGCGCTTGCGGTGGCGCTGTTTTGCACCGTGGCAGCATCTATATCCGCCTGCGTGACGGGATAATTGGCAAATACAGTGGCAGTGGCTCCGGGAACGGCCCCGGGAAGGAGCGTGCCGATATTGAATGCGCCAGCCGGATCGGGAGCGACCCCCGGCAGCGCATCGGCCACCGACACGTTGTTGAGCGTCGTGTTGCCTGTGTTGGTAACCGTGAACCGGTAGCGGACCACATCGCCCACTTCGGTGCGCGGATTGCCGATGTCGGCGGCCGATTCCAGCGTCTTGACGAGCGTCAGCCCCGGATTGCTCAGCGCCGGTACGTTTGCAGTGCTGGTCGCGGTCACATTTTGTGCTGTGCCGCCGCTGACGCCCCACTGCCCGGTAACGGTGGCCGTGTTCGAGCGCGAACCATTGTCGATGTCGGCTTGAGTGAGCAGGTAATGGGTGGTGAAGGTGGTGCTATCGGATTGGCTAGGATCAAGTCGAGGGATGGGGGTTGTGCTCAAACCCACCAGGCCGGGTAGCGGGTCAGTTACCAGCACGTTCAGCAGCGGTGTGTTGCCGGTGTTAGTGACCGTGAAGCTGTAGTCGATGCGGCTTCCGACAGTTGGTGCTCCGCTATACGCGGGCGTAGCGATCTTGACCAACGTGACGGCCGGCGCGGGGGTCTGCGAAACCGTGGTCGGCGTGTTGTTGCCGGGCTCGTTGGCAATACCGTTATTGTCCGGGTCGGGATTCGAATTGTTGTGCGAAAGGTCCGTTACCGGCGTTCCCGAGTTCTGCCCGGTACCTGCCACGCTGGCCTGGTTGGTGTGCACAGGGGATGGCACGATCCGTGGAATCGCTGGATTGATATGCACCGTATATGTGACCGTGCCGCTGGCGTCCGCCGCCAGGGTTCCCCCGGAAACCAGCGTATTGGCGCCAGCTCCGGTAAAGCCGGTGTTCAGGGTACCAAATGCGCCGCCCGAGACCGAAACGATACGATACTGCCCTTCGGCAGGAGCACCGCCGCCGCTATAGGCGCCGAAGTTCTGCGATGCACCATTCAGCACATCGGTGACGGCGATGGTGTTGACCGGCTCAAGGCTGAGATTCTTGACCGTCACCGTATAGGGGATGAAGTAGCTGCCATCGGGCTGCACAGCTATGGTGCCGGCTGTCTTGCTCAGGCCAACCCGGGGAACAGGAACGCGCGTGAAGTCCTGGCCTACCGAGAAAAACGAGTTGGTGATGACGATGCCGTCGATCCTGCCGACCCCGTTCGCTGTCGGGTTAGCGCCCGACCCGTTGGGCCCCGGCAGAGCCTTGCCGTCGACTAGGTGCGGCTCGCTTATCGTGCCATAGGAGACGCTGTAGGTTCCGGGCGGTAGGGTGGCGAAGCTGTAGCTGCCGTCGCTACCGGTGGTGGTCGTCGCGGTGATGGCAGCGCCGTCGTGGGTCGCGGTGCCGGTCACCGACATGGTGATGCCGCTGATGCCGGTGTCTTCGGCGCCCCTTGTGTCATTGCTGTTGAAGTCGCGGTAGAGCGTGCCGCTGATGCTGCTCGCCTGGACTGTGGTAACCTGGCCGGTGCCGGTATTGTTCGGCGGGTTTTGCTCGAACGACAGCGTATTGGCAGTGGCCGAGTTTTCGGCAGAGGCGGCAATGGTCGAGGTGATCTTGGTCGAGAGCGTCACCGTGGCCACAGCGCCCGAGGCCATATCCCCGAGCTCGCAGGAAATGTTGCGTCCGCCTACGACGCCTGAGCAAGTACCCACCGACGCCACTGGCAATTGGGTCAGCTCCATGCCTTCGGGCAGCATGTCGGCCAGGGTCACCCATTCGGCGACGCCCAGGCCAGCACCGGCCTGGTTGGTCACAGTGATGGTCCAGCTGAACTCCTCGCGCAAATCAACGATAGCCGCGCTGGGAACCTTGGTCACCAGAAGGTCGGCACGTTCGCGTACGGTGGTGTCTTCATAGGACGCGTTATTGTCGGTGGGGCTCTCGAAGCCCGCGACCGTTTCGTCTGAAGTCACCGAGACATTGTTGGTGTGGCGCCCGCGCGCCACCCCTTCCATGGCAACTGTGATTTGCACCTGAGTGTTGGCTGCCAGAGTTGGAATTTCGCAGCTCATGGTGCCACCGGGCACGGTAGCGCTAGTACCGTTCAAAACGCAGTTGGCACCAGGCGGAAATGAGACGATGCGCGGATTGGCAAGGCCGGTCGTCGGCAGCGTATCGAGCACATCAAGATTGAACGCATCGGACGGTCCGCTATTGCGGATGGTGATGGTGTAGGTCGTGTCCGTGGCGACCGGTATCGGATCGGGAGCATCGACGATGCTGATAATCAGGTCCAGCTCCGGCGGCAGCACGCTGAGCGACAGTTCGGCGTGATTGGGTGCCGCACCGCCGGTCTCGTCGGTGGTGGTGGTGACGTCGACGACGTTATTTATGGGGACGCCGGCAATAGCCTGAGCGGTCGTTGGAACCACGCGCACCGAGACGGTCTGCTGGGAACCGTTGGTTATGGTGCCAAGGTTGCAGGTGATCGTGTTGTTGCCGGGACCGGTTATTGTGTCAACGCCCGGCAGGACAGAGCAGGAGCCACTGCTCTGCGCGGCGCTCTTGAACACCACGCCAGCCGGTAAAGTGTCGACGATGGTCACGTTGTCAGCATCGCTGAGGCCGTTCAGCGGCACGCCCGCTGTCAGCACATAGATCAATTCCTGCCCGGCGTTGGCGCCTGTAGAGGATGCCGGGCTAGATTTGGCGACCGTCACGTCGGTGCGCGAGACGACGGCGTAGTTGACGCTGTCAGTATTGTTGGTGGTGTCGTTATCCGGCGTGACCGTTGAAAAGGCGGTCGCGGTGTTGGTCTTGGCACCCTGGCTGCCGGTGCGAACCGTGACGGATACCTTGGGGCAGTCAACACCCTGCGTACACATGGGCAGCGTATCGACCGTGCACTGCAGATCGCGCGAATAGCCGCTGCTGGTCGGGACTATGCAAGCCATTCCCGTGGCACCCCCCGGCGACGTGACCACCGTCACATCGCTTGGGCCCGGTTCGCCCCCACCGGCGGCGACGATGTCGTTCAAGCGATCATCCAAGACGACATTGAGAGCTGGTGCCGGTCCTATGTTGACCAATTCCATCTCGAAGGTGACCTGGTCGCCCGAGTTTATCGGGCTTGGCGCGGTCATCGTCTTCAGGACGCTCAAATCGGCCCAGTTCGCGTTGTCAGCGCCAGTCAGGCCAATTCCGGTGGTATTGTTCGAGGGGTCTATATCCCCGCCCTGATCCCAGTTCGGGAAGGACACCGTCATGGAGTTTGAGATCGCGCCGGGCGCAGTCACTTCGGCGGTCAGGACGAGGTCCGGCGTCCGCTGCGTCGGCCCCAGCGGCGAGGATTCAGTGTAGTTGTTGGTGACGCAGGTGAAATCGGCGCCCGGTCCGCCGACCAGTGGCAGCGCCGGCGAACAGCTCCAGCCGCCTGGCAGAGCTGCCGATGTAAGCGTCAATCCTGCCGGAAGATGATCAGTGATGGTAAGTGGCCCGAAGAAGCCAGCATTGCCTTCATTGAACGTATAAAGGCGGAAATCATAGGAATTGCCGACGGTCACCAATCCACGCGGCGGGCCACTTTTCTCCGCATTGAGATCGATGGTGGGCACAGCGATGAAAGCAGCGCCGTCATTACCCGAATTGTTGCCGCCTGCATCGGCGTTCTCGTTGGGGGAGTTGATGCTCGCCGTATTCGTGACACCGACAGTTGGCGACGTGGCGTCGATGGCAGTCGCCGTGATGGTGATCGGCGCGGTGTAGTTCGTGCCGCCCCCGGCAGCGTAGCTGCAATTGATCGTCTGGCCCGCCGGCGCCGGACACGTCCATCCGGAACCCGGCGTGGGAACAACGCTGTCGATCGAATAGTTCGACGGCACGACGTCTTGAATGCCGGCTGAAGTGGGAGCTACGCCCACAAATCGTGGCTCAAGGGTGAAGGTAACCGTATCGCCAACAAGGATCAGCCCCTGAGGCGCACGAGTCTTGCCGATGCTGACATCCGTGCCCGGGGTAACATTGATGTCGGCCGTAGCGCCGTCATTGTCGTTCACCCCGTCGCGCGGCGAGGTTGAATTCACCTCGGCGGCCAGCGTGATCGTGGACGCATTGGCGGCGGTCACTTGAGCCGAGAAGTCCAGCGGTATAGATGCGCCAATCCCAATGGGCCCGGCGATGACGCAGGTGATGTCGCGGCCGGCGATCGAGCAACCAGCAGGCATGGAGACATCGGTGGATAGCCCTACAGGCAGGGACACCACTAGTGTAGCATTGTCCGACGGGTATGGTCCGGCATTGGTAACCGTCGCACTGAAGTGAGCGACAGAACCCCCTTGGACTGTTGCAGGGTCGGCGACGAGCGCGACCGAAAGATCAGCGCCCCTTTGCACGGTGGTCTGGCGGCTGAAGGTCGGGCCCGGACTGGCCATGGTGCCGGTGAGGGAAATCGTGCCCTGCTCCCGAGGGCGCAAGTTGACCGTGGCGTTGAGGATGGCACTGGGCGCCAATACCGGTACATCGCAGGTGACTGTTGCCGGCTGCCCGGTCGCGGGGTCAGCCACGCAATTGGTTAGCCCGCCGGTGACATCGAGGAAATCCGCACTTGCGGGAATGGTGAAGGTGATCGTCGTCGCAGGCGTCGCTACGTTGTCGTTGTTATCGATGCGGATCGAATATGGCAGCAGCGCGCCGGCTGGGATCGGGTTGAAGCCAGTATTGTCGATATTCAGCGTCCAACCACCGGTTGTTTGCGCCTGAACCGCTGATACTGAGATAAGCGAGCCCAATAAAACAGTACTGAAGATGCCAAGTTGACGTAGCGCGCGGGATTCCAACGCTACAGCGCGGCGTTTCCATTGCCATTCGGCGCGTCGGTCAAACGACAGACACACGCCTGCAGCGTGCACCAGCAGGTGCAGCGTACGGAAAAACGACATCGGAACAGCCCCCACAACGTCAAAACGGCTCGTCCCTTAATGGAGAGACGCGCGATCGAATCGGCGCGAAAAGAAGCCGACAAGCCATAAATACAAACGATGGCTTATCGTAAAGTAACAATTCCAAGGCTCGGGAAAATATACTGCTCACAGGGGTTAAGCGTGACCAGTTTTAAATTATGAATCGAAAGGGACCATGTACCGCTTCGATCCATTTCAATAGAAGTTGGCAGCCAGACCCTCGCGCAGCGGTCTCCAAGGACGCCGACCCCGGACCGGCGCCCATCACCGCCTGGCCTTTCGCACCGCCGATGCTTCCCTGCGTGGAAAAAGACCCGCTCCACTCATTCTGCCAATGGCACATGACCATCAGGTTAGCTCGGTAATAGCGCATTGACCAACGCATCCGTTAGCCACTCCGCGTAGCTAGCTGCTTGTAATCCCTCAATGTCGGTCATCAGCAGAAACAGCTCAGGGCTGGCCAGCCGCCACAGCAACGCCGTTGCCGTCTCAGCATCCATTCCGTCACGCAACGGGCCCTTATCCAACAATGCCTTGGCGACAAAAACGAGGTTACGGCGGCGGCCATCGTGGAGACCCCGGTACAAGGCGGCGAGTTCTGTATCCGTGGCAGCAGCTGTGCGCACCACGGCCATGAGCACCGCCACATTGCCCAGCACGCTCGTAATGTCCTCGGCAAACAGCGCGATCTGCGCTCGCTGGTCTGACGCTGCTGCGATGGCCAGCGGCCCCGCCTGCTCCAGCAGCGGTATGGCCGGTTCCGCACGCCGCACCGCCCGCTCCAGCACCATGCGCAACAACGCCTGCTTGTTGCCGAATACGGCATAGATTGTTTCGGTCGAAACCCCGGCCGCCCGCGCCACGCCAGCAATAGTAGTTCCCTGCCAGCCCATTGCGATGAATTGTTGTTTCGCCGCCGCGATCACCGCTTCGCGCGTTTCCGCCGCCTGGCCGGCGCGGTGCCTCGAGGCATATTTCCGCTTCGGCTTGACAGCTTCTATCATTTCGATGCATCACTACTGTATTGAATATATCTTCAGTTTACCCGTGCTGCCGTGAGCCGCAAGGGGTCGCCGTACCACGGGGTTCATGATGTCTGCTGCGCTGCCCACGACCGCCCAGGTGCTTGCTCTACTGCTTGTCGGCCTCGTCACCGGCAGCATGTTCGGCATTTGGCGCGGCTACGATATTACTGCTTATGCACCGACGACCTTCCTCGAGGTGCATCAGGGCGCCGTTCGTGGTCTCAATATCCTTTTGCCGGCCATGGCGGCGGCGGCGCTGGCGCTGGTGGTGGTGCTGGCCGTGTTCGGTCGCAATCGGCCTGCGGTGCTGGGGCTCTATCTGGCGGCCGCATTGGCGATCGTCGCTGGCGGTATCGTCACCCGATTTTTCAACCAACCTATCAATGACCAGATCATGGGGTGGACACCGGAGTTGATCCCCGCCAATTGGACTACTTTGCGTGATAGCTGGTGGACTTGGCATCTCGCACGCCTCGCGGCCACCCTCAGTGCCGAACTGCTGCTGATCGCCGCCGTGTTTGCCGACCGCGACGGTTAGGCCGGCCTTGGTTTCTCGTAACAACCCCCGACCGGGCGGGTCCCCTTTTCACCTGTTGGCGGTCGCGGGAGCTGTTTTGACAGAGGACAATCCCCGAGCGGCACTGTTGTTCGTGATGTTTGCCTCGGCAGGTGTCGCTCTGGGGTGCAGTCCTACTGTCCGAATTCTCGACAACGCCGCGCTCAGAACAACCTGATCGGAGGAGGTCGCGGCCTATGTCTGTCCCGCCCTCCACACATCCTGTCACTTCAGTGCGCCTCACATCGGCCATCGAGAGCAATTTTGCAGCTTCTCGAAATCAGACCTCGGCCTGGTCAGGCGAGCAATTTTTTATGCGGCCGCGTTGTTCGCACGCGTGGCGATGTCAGCGCAGCGCGCCATTCCTCGACCGGGAGGTGGAGAAAGGCATCAGCCATGCGCAGCCTTGCCCACGCTGCGTGCCAGCCAGGTCGGAAGCTGCGGCGCTACTGCGACCAGCTCGCTGAAGGCGCCCGGCGGAAGTTTTCGTTTAGGGTACGCAGGGCAACCTCAGCTCTCTCCGGCCCAAGCCAAGCCAGAGCGCGCACCGCCTCGCCAGCCGGTCGATGCGCCAGGGCGAGCTGCCAGCGTGGCGCATGACGAAGCTCGACGACCTGCTTGCCGAGGTTCATCTTCCTAGTGCGGCCGGAGGTCAGGTAGACCGACTGGATCGGCACTTGGGTGGTAAGGCCCAAGGTATTGGCCGCAGCGGCACCACTCGGGACGATGGTCTCCCCCGCTGGCTGGCCAGCGCCTCGACAGCCTTTTCCACAGAGGGAGCTCTTGTGCCGAACCGGCTCGTGATTGGCAGGAAATAGACGCCGCGGCCCGCCCGGATCAAATAGCCCCTCTCGCTCAGGCGCGACAGAGCCTGGTCCACCGCGGCGCGATTGCCGAGGTGGAGCAAGCTTTTAGCAGCAACTGGCGTGCCCTCGGGCAGCCCTTTCGCGTGGGTTAGAATCTGTTCGGTCAAGCGTTGCATGGCCACTCCTGTCAGAAACATACGCAGTTTTCTGACAGTTAAGGCGACGATGCGCTCGGAACCCGTCAGCGGAGACGGTGGCCACTCGAGGTCTCACCGCAGCTACCCAAGCGCTCCGTCTCAGCCATTGGCGCGGTGTCGACATATCTCAAAAGCGGCCGTTCCGGTGAGAGACCGGCAATGGCGATAACGGTGGATTTCAGACCGACTGCGTTTGGGCAACTGCAGTAGATTGCTGCCGGACGGTAGCTTCACCGCCCGGCAAATCGTCATGCCATCAGACACAAACGCGCATTTTCGTAGGGATAACCTTCATCGTCCGCCGAGCGCCGAGAAAGCTCCTGAAAGCCGAGTGATCTGTAGAAGCCCATCGCTTGCACGTTCTGAGTGTAGACCTCAAGCGTAAGTTCACCCTTCAAAGTCAGGGCGTGCGAGACTAGACGGCTTCCAATTCCCAGCCCTTGCCGATCCGGACAAATAAACAGTCCTCCAATGAAGGTCTCGAGCAAACTGATGAAGCCGGCCGGTTGACTGTTCATAGTTGCGACCCATGTTTCAGCGCTTGGCAGATACTGCTCTTCGATTAGTGCCTGTTGATCCATCAAACGGCGCTCGCCAATAAACGGGTGAGCAAGCAACGAGGCTTCGAACCAGATCTTCGAAAGTTTATGGGTGTCCGCTGCCTCGAAAGGCCGAATCAAAACGTCCTCGGTATTCATGAGAACTCCGCAGAAAAGATATGCAAAGAGGTTCGGCGACCATCCTGTGGTGCCGGCGATACCGCTATTTGCGGTTGGGATCACAAGCCTCTGCGCATAAATCTCCTTCTGCTGTGGGTCGGCTTTTAGGACGTCGAATACGACTGGTCAACGGCCGCAATGGGGTCGACACCCCCCGGACGGCAACGCGCCCCATTCCTGCCATTCAGGCATCGTCCATCCGTTCCCAAACGCGGACATGCGATTGCTGCAGGCCTATCGTCCGTTTCGGGCGGAAAGCGGACCTTCCGCAATTCGGCGCGCGACCGGTGGAAGCGGACTCAAATGCGGTAGCCATGGGCCGAGGACATCATGTGCAGTGATCTACATCAGTTTCCATCGCGCTGTCTGCTCAGGTTTGCATAATCGAGCAGCTGATGCATAAACACTCCCTCCCCAGACTAAGAAATCCAACCGCAAGAGGTATCGAAATGGCGAACGACGGCGTTCATTATTTTGAGGCAACCCTCTATTTTGACGACCTGCCCGCCTGGTCGACTGAGGCACTGATCGAAGCCTGGAGCCGCGAAGGTTATGAATGTGAAAAACTGGATGACAAAGGCGTTTTCGACGGCCTGCGTGGCGCCACCCGCCTCTACGTTGGCAGGCCTGCGCCGGTAGAGGCACCGGTCGTTCCACCTCACTACCCCGCCGTAGCACGAGCTCATGTCGATTGGGGAAAGACGTTCTGCATCGATGCCACGGCCGCATACGACGACCTGTACCGTGCGAGCCACCAAGCGAAGTTCCGGTTCATGATCATGAACGACGAGAATGATCCGGTAATTGCTCATAATGAAATTGCCACGGCTTTGCTCGGTATTCATCAGGTCACCCCGATGCGCGCGGTTGTTTTGCACTATCTCGACCTGGTCGTCGGTCGCGCCAATCTGGACGACTACCTGAACTACGCCAACAGTCATTTGGATCAACCGAACCAGACGGCGACGATGCTGGCCTTCGGCACTTTCGTAACTCAGGATGGAGGCGTGACCACGGCCTGGACAACTGGCCTCGATCATTTCGGCCAGACCAACCTGGTCTTAGAGGCCCAAAATGGCGATGCGACGGAGACGCTTCTCACAGTGTTCGGGCTCGGGCATCTCGTGGTCCACGGCAGGCGCTTCACTGGCGGAGAAACCATCACGTCGTTTGACCTCTACGCTCGGTTAGAGCCAGCTGAACTCGATGGGAAGCAGATGCTGCGAGTGATCAAAAAAATGAAGCTGGCCACGCACCTTTAGTGGACCCATCCACGTTTGCAGCGCTTGTGCTCGCCGCGCCTGAAGGGAGAGGTCAGCTTTTTCGGAATATGGAACTTCAGACGACGCCCTCGCCGGTGCCGACGCTTCTCCTAGCCGCGAGTATCCTGGATTAGCCAGTTCGATGTCTGCTCCGTCAGCTTCAATGTCGGCCCGATAAAGCGCGGTGCAAACGGTGCATCAGGTGTCGCCAGAAGTATTCCCGATCTCGTTCATATGGCTCTGCAAGCTCATCCGGTCGAGCGATTCAAACGGGAGGTTGATAAAAATGTTCAACCGCCGCTCGATTTCGGTCATGACACGGACAAAAGCCCGCTTCTTTTCCCAATCCTCGCCTTCAGCCAGGATTGGATCGCTGGAACTCCAATGCGCTGTGATCGGCAAACCGGGCCATTCCGGCAGGGCCTCGCCTGCTGCCGTATCGCTCAATGTGAACACAAAATCGATGTCGCTCGCGCCAGAGGCGGCAAACTCTCGGAAATGCTTTGGCTTGGTGTCGCTGACTTGCAAATCGTTGTCGCGCATCAACTGGAGCACGGTCGGATCGATGCTGTCCGCGGGATCAATAGCTGCACTGGAAGCCCTGAAACGACCGTTGCCGATCTTGTTCAAGATGGCCTCGGCCATAATGCTCCGGGCGGAATTACGCCGAGACAAAAAGAGGATGTGGTAGGTGCCGTTCTGCATTTTCCCTGCTCCAATGATAAGACCGATCGGCCTAGAGTTGCATCATCTCGCCGATCAGCTCTCGAACCTTCCCCCGCGCCATTTCTAGAGCGTCACGCCCTAGTGGGGTTGCGCGGTAAACCCGGCGAATTGAGCGCCCTACATGCCTCTCTTCCGAGGTCAGGTAGCCCTTTTTCTCCATCGAGCGCAGCATTGGGTACAGCGTTCCCGCGCTCAACCTGTAGCCGTGCCGCCCCAGCTCTTCGATCATCCATTGCCCGTAAACTTCGTCTTCCACGGCGTGGTGCAACACATGAAGCCGGATCAGCCCGCTTAATAAATCCTGATGTTCCATGGCTCACCTCGGCAGCACCAAAGCGACAGCCGATATCGAAAATCGACTACAATATTGCCAAGTCACATGACGTCGAGATGACGGATGTTTAGCGATCGCAACCTCCGGCCGTGTACGTCTGCTAATTCCAGGTCGACGCCTGAAAGCTGACAGTCCGCTCTCGGCCCCCTTTCCGCCATTTATCAGAATCCGGGCAACGGCAAAAATGGGGCCGAATGCGGACCGACCGCTCATGGGTATGGAGCCAATGACGCGGCCAGCGTTGATTGGCGGAGGAGGACCAGGGGCTACGCCACTACGCTGAGATCATATGCGGAAAATGTCCTGGGCTTCCTGCATCTTCAGTAGAAAGTCGCGCATCTGATCCAGATTTGTCTGCGACTGCTGATACCAAGCATAGGCATCTTCGTAGCTCGCCTGTGCCTCGGCTATGGCGGATGCGTGATGGTCATCAATGTCAAAATTGGGGTGCCAGAGCTGTCCAAATTCACGCTTGGTCGGAATGGTATTGTCGGGGTAGCTGGTGACATTGAGATCCCGGTGCCGCTTTGATAGCGCAACCTGGATTTCGCGGGTCAGATAGTCGGTGCGCTTCTGTCCAGTCAGTTCCAGGTCGTTGGCTCTATCGAGAATGGGGCTGAGAATTTGCGCACTACCATTCGACGTCATGGTGGTGCCATCGGTATAGAGAGCGGCCAACAAGACGCCGTTACTTGAAAATGTCGTGCGGACGTTTGAACTGCTATCGGGACCGTTCGCCTGCACAAAATCGAGTTGCTGCTGCGCCATCTCCAAACGCTTTGGCCCAAGTCCGGGATTGGTGAACCGGTCAATCTGGAAGTCGAGCCACTGGTCGAAAGGAACGATCGCTTTTTCCATTTGTTCGGCGCTGATCTGGACAGCCTTGCCGACCAGAATGGAGCCGTCCGGAAGTTTGAATTCCGCGTTTTCGGGAATGGGCTCACGAGCCTTCCACGACGCCACCGCCTCCGCTTTCTGATTTTCATAGTAGGTCTGCAGGTATTGTCGCATTGCAGGATCGGCGAAAGTGGCAGCTGTAATCTGCATGGTGGACCTCGTGACAATCAGTCGTCCTCGTTCATGCAAAATGCGGGCCAAACGCAGAACACTGGAACAGGAGGAATTTGGCTCGGCGAGCTGGGTTCTGGCCGATCTTCTGTGCAGAAAATGCCGAGCCAGCATGGTGCCGGGTAAAAAGTGCTGATCGGCTGAGGCCAGTACTTCTGAACGCCGCCCTTTATCCTCAGCCCAAAGAGCCTCTGAGCTCCTATATGCGATCAGGAATGTAGAAACCTGCAGCCATTAGCTTTCCTTCAGTTGTGAACTCAAAACGCTACGGCTGTCACACGGTGTTTTACCGGCGATTAACCAAGCTAAGACAGTGTCAGTTTGACGGATTCCTACGTCACCACATCAAATAATATCGACGTACCAGGCTTCATCCGCGGGGCGGACCAGTGTCATTCCTGTTGCCCGAACGTCACTGGAGACAAAGTGACTAACTTCTTCACTGGCAGCATCGCCCGACGCCTCTATGCTCTGATCATCATCTTCGCCATCGGATTTGCCAGCGTGCTGGCATATCAGCTCTACACGCTGCGCGAGAACCTCGACGCCTTCAAGCGCACCGAATTGCAGAGCGTGGTTCAGGGCGCGACAAGCATTGCGCAAAATTACTATGACCGAGCCCAAGCCGGTGAATTCACCGAAGAAGAAGCCAAGTCGCTGACGCTGGAGTCCCTGCGCGGCTTCCGCTACCAGGGCGGGGAATACGTGTTCATCGACACGTTCGACATGGTCATGCTTATGCATCCGACCAAGCCGGAAAAGCAGGGTAGCGACCGTTCCATCGAAGCGGATGGCGCCGGCAAGCTCTACATCAAGGAGATGGTCACCAATGCCATCGCCAATGGATCGACTTTTGTCACATATCTGTTCAAGTCCCCGGAAGGCGGCTTTTTCGACAAGGTCAGCTATGCGCAGGCTTTCACCCCCTGGGGCTGGACGATTGCCTCGGGCGTATTGACCACACAGGTCGATGCCATCTTCGGCGAAGCCGCGCTGATCAGCGGGGCCATCGCCTTTGGCGTGACCTTGTTGCTGCTGCTCATCGGCGTTTTCATCGCCCGCTCGATCAGCAAGCCGATCGCCAGGCTGAACCGTGACATGGTGCGCATCGCCGACAATGACTTCGATGTGGTGCCGCAGGGCATGACCCGTCGCGACGAAATCGGCGACATGGCGCGCTCCGTCGAAGTGTTCCGTGAAAACGGACTCAAGGTCAGCCAGATGACCGAGGCGGAAGCGGCGCGCATCATTGCCGACCAGAGGGCGCGCCAGCAGATGATGAGCGAACTGCAGGGAGCTTTCGGCGAAGTAGTGGATGCTGCGATCGCCGGCAATTTCAGCCGCCGTGTCGAGGCTCAATTCCCCGATCCCGAACTCAACGGGCTGGCAAGCAGCGTCAACAGCCTCGTGGCCACCGTGGACCGCGGACTAGACGAGACCGGCCGGGTGCTGACGGCTCTCGCCAATACGGACCTAACCATGCGCATGGAAGGCGAGTATCAGGGTGCCTTTGCTCGCCTCAAGACCGATACCAATGCGGTGGGCGACAAGCTCAGTGAGGTGGTGATGCAGTTGCGCGATACGTCGCGGTCACTGCGCCTCGCCACCGGGGAAATCCTGGCCGGCGCCAATGACCTCTCTGAACGCACCACCAAGCAGGCGGCGACGATCGAAGAAACGTCGGCAACCATGGAACAGCTGGCAGCGACCGTGCTGCAGAATTCGCAGCGCGCCAAGGATGCCAGCGTCAACGCCGGCGAAGTGACCCGCACCGCCGAGGAGGGCCGCAAGGTGATGGAAAAAGCCAATGAGGCCATGACGGCGATCGAGACCAGTTCGGGCAAGATCTCCAATATCATCGGCATGATCGATGATATCGCCTTCCAGACCAATCTGTTGGCACTCAATGCCTCGGTAGAAGCGGCGCGTGCCGGCGATGCCGGCAAGGGCTTTGCGGTCGTGGCCGTGGAAGTGCGGCGCCTGGCGCAATCGGCAGCGTCTGCCTCGGCCGACGTCAAGGTCCTGATCGAGCAGTCGACAGGCGAGGTGGGACTGGGCTCGCGCCTGGTGTCGGACGCGGCAGGGCGGCTGCATGCCATGCTGGATGCGGCGCGCGCCAACAATCAGCTGATGGATGGCATTGCGCGCGATAGCCAGGAACAGGCATCCGCCATCGAAGAGGTCAATATTGCCGTCCGCCAGATGGATGAGATGACCCAGCACAATGCGGCATTGGTTGAGGAGATGAATGCCTCGATCGAACAAACCGAGGCCCAGGCCGGGGCGCTGGACGATATCGTTACGGTGTTCAAAACCGGCGAAGGTCGTGCTGTGGCCCAGCGCAATTCGGCGCCGCCGCCGCACAGCGCCATCAAGCCGACCAATGCGAAGCGTGCCGCCAGGGCGGCCTACCTCAGCCAAGGCAATGCGGCGATTTCGAGTGACTGGAGCGAATTCTAAAACACCATTCGGTTAGGCGCGAGGTTTGTCTGAACACTGACGGCCCCTCGCTTCCCGATTTATTAAGCGCCTGAGGGGCTGGCCAACCCCATTGGCAAGTCCAGGCGGCAATGTGGGTTCGGGGATAAGCGTGGCGGCGCCCCGGCCTACCTCACTGGGGGCCGCGCGATCCCGCCACGGTCCGCTTGATTTCCTGCAGTACGGTCAGCCCGGCGCTCTCATGACCGAGATTGCCCGGGAGCGCCGCATCGTCTTCCGACGTGACGGGAAGTCAAGGATACGCTGCGCCATGATGCCAGGCGCTTTGCGCCAAACGTCTTTTTCCGCGTTGGGTTTGGTCGTGTTGGCCTCCTATGATGTAGGGTTGGAACATTCCGGAAGGATCGGAATTAAGGGAGTCTGCTAACCCGGCCCAAAATGGAGGAACCGATGGAAAAGACTGTTGTGCGGATCAATGGTTGGGAGGTTCGCCAACGGGAGGACGATAGCTTTGGTGTCTATGACGAACACGGCTTCATGGATGGGCCGTTCGGCTGGATGGACGATGCCATCGCCGCCGCAAAGAAACTTCCGACCATTGCAATAAAGCCCTCCGAGCCAAGCCCAATCATTTGGCATCAAACTGAAGCGGCGAAGGTAGGACAGACAGAATTTGTAGCCGGTCAATAATATTAAATGTATTGATAGCTTCATATACTTACGTAATATCTTTGTAGGGCTGTCAAAGCCCGCAGGAGAGCGGCTGTCGCCGCCGTACCTCGGCCGCTCTCCTTCTCCCACCGGATTTGGTCGCCGATTTGTGAGTATTCTCCTGATGAGGGTAACGGGAACGTCGGTAAAGCGTGGCAGTTATTATTGAGCAGGCATCTCCTGCACCTTCAGAAGTCGGAGCTAACCTCGACACTACCGCCCCTTTGTGCCGGGGTTAGTTCTTTGAACAGTTCAGCTGATTGGCCGACGGGGAGCACGGCCAAGTGCTCTATTGCTGCGATCCCAGAGACCTGGAGACCTGTCGATGACGATGCTCTCTGAGCGCAGCCAAAAGAGGACCGAACTCGACGCATGCGGGACCGAAATGCTGGCGGCCGCAATGGGACTTGCCGCTGCTGCCAAAGCCGCACGGCTCGGTTTCGATAGCCATGACGCCGCCACCGTGACGAAGCTAATTCGCTCATCGTTTGACCTGCGCACTGTCTGGTACTGGAGCGATGACAGCGCGACGCCGGCGCGTGATATGCCTCCGTCCATCTCGATCAGGACTTTGCCGGAGCAGCCAACACTCCCATGGGAATAGCCCGTTCCAGCGGAACCTATGCGGGCGACAAGCATTAGGGCTGGGTCAGATACGTACCCAACCTTGCCCCGGCTGCCCGCCGGGGTTTCTTTTTATGGCGCGTCGCCCGCCTCAGACCCCAAAGAGCTTCACCCTTGCGGACTTTGAGGAAATGCAGGATCGACGGCCAGGATCAGCGTTACCAGTGGTGGAGCCGGATACCCGAACGCTCTGGCATTGTTGGGGTTCATGCCAACGACTGGGAGCGCTTTTGCCAACCATGACGCCATCTAGGTAGATGTCCGTGTAACCGCCGCGCCTCGATCCATCATGAGTTCGTGCATTCCGGCAGTTATGGGTGCTGGCAATGAGCCAATGGCGACAGTGTCAACGATATTGGCCGAACCGCCGCTCGGTCGCCCCCCGCCCCTGGGGGCCATGGACAAGCGCCTGTTGCTGCTGACCGACAGGGGAGCCGAGTTTCTCGGGCGTACGATCGAGGCATGGGCTGCGATCTGTACGGACGACCGGGCACCGTTCAACAGGTTTCGAGTGACGCAAGCTCGCCGGCACATACACGGCGGCCGAAGTCGAAGAGATCGCCAGATGGCCTTGGGCCATGCTGGGCTAGCTTGCCGGCAGCAAAAAGCCCCAGCACGAATGCCGGGGCCCTCTTTGGCTACAACTTGGGAATGCGGCCTAGAACTTGAAGTTCACGCCGGCACGAACGACGTGCGAGGTCAGGTTGATGTCAACGCCAGTATCGAAGTCGGCAGCGCCGAAATCGACATAGAGATATTCGCCCTTGACGGTGATGTTGTCTGTTACAGCATATTCAACGCCGCCACCCACAGTCCAGCCAACGAAGTTGTCCGTGACTTCATCCGAAAAGCCCGGTCCGGAAACGGAGACCGAACCACGTGCCCAGGCAACACCGCCGGTGACGTAGGGCATAAAGCGGTCAACGGCCAAACCGGCGCGAGCACGGACAGTACCGAAGTAGTCAATGCCGATTTCGCCGGTCGCCCCACCCAGGTCTTCCGAATACTTAACGTCGGAAATCTGAACGTCGCCTTCGAGACTGAGGACGAAACCGCCGAAGTCGTAATTGTAGCCGACCTGAACGCCGCCAAGAGCGCCATCAATGTCGTCGAATGTGAAACCGCCCTGCTCAAGCTCGGCCCAACCATAACCAAGGTTCGCACCAGCATAGAAGCCGGACCAGTCGAAGGCACCGGCAGTATAAGCAGCCGGAGCAGCCTGCTCCACGACACCAAGGTCAGCAGCGAAAGCCGTCGACGTCGAAAGCGCGCCGACAAATGCAATAAGAGCAATATTCTTCATGATTCCCCCAACAGGTAATGCGAGACCTGTATCCCTAAATTACTGAGAACTCCATGTTTTCTACCCAGTCGCCACATTCTCGCCTAAAATTGTGGCATTTGCGCCACGCCTGATTTTGGTGAGGCTCACCGTTCATGGAAACGGCTTGGGATATCTGCACATACATGCCCAGAAGCGATCACCACCTTCGGCGAGAAGACGGTAAGCCTGTATTCGCGAGCAGCCCATCTGCTGCGCGATCTCAGAGGGGGTTGATACCTTCTGAGTGCTGCCAGCAATGATTAGCGTAAGCACTTGCGGGTGATAACATGTGAATTGAGGTATAGGACCGGACCTAAGTGGTACCAGACAACATATCCATCGGTTGCGATCTGTCACGCGAGGGCATCTGCACGCTCTGATCGCTTGGTCGCCAACTCCTTGGCCAGCGAGATAAATGCGCGCATCCCGGCGGAGAGGTTGCGACGGCCGGGATAGTAGATGGCAAGCTTCGGGAGAGATGGAGTCCAATCCTGCAAAACCCGGATCAGTCTGCCGGCCTCTATATCCTCAAGCACAGCATGTTCATGGATAAAGATAAGACCAACCCCTTCGAGCGCCGTTTGTCGTGACAGAGTTCCTTCGTCCAAGGTGATCGGTCCTCGGACGTCGATTTGTACGCTTTCGCCTTGTTTCTCAAATTGCCAACGATAGAGCGCGCCATTGGGCAGACGAACTCTAACGCAGCGATGCCCCAGCAGGTCGGCCGGCGTTTGAGGTATGGAGTACCGCGCGAAATAGGCCGGCGATCCTACCACGGCAAAGCGCTGCGGGCGGCCCAGTGAGACGGCTATCATGTCGTTCGGCACCAGATTTTCCACCCGTATCCCCAGGTCAAATCCTTCAGCGACGATGTCTACCAGACGCCCCTCCGTAACCAAGTCAACCTCCACATCCGGAAAACGTCGCAGGAATTCGAGAACGAGCGGCGACAAAATTTCGCGCGCGGCTGTGACTGCCGCATTGATGCGCAAGACGCCTGAAGGGGTCTGTCGCTGCGCCCCTACCTCGGCCATCGCACCCGCAATGTCCTGAAGGGCCGGACTGACCCGTTCAACGAACGTGCGCCCGGCATCCGTCAGCGACACGCTGCGGGTGGTCCGGTTGAACAGGCGAACGCCAAGCTCGGCCTCGAGACGGGCGATGGTATGGCTGAAAGCGGTGCTGGACAGACCCAGCTCAATAGCCGCAGCCCGGAATGAACCCCGCCGTGAAACAGCGATCACCGCGTTCAGGTCCGTTAAGCTCGCACGAAACATTATCCCGATCCATTCATCTTAGCATGCCGCTTTATCCCACTTATCGACACACTGATCCATCCTCATCTTGGTGTCACACCAACGCAAAGGATGATTGCAATGAAACTTCCACAAGCTATAGCCGCCTATTTCGAGGCCGACCGCAGATCCGACAATGATGCTCTCATTGCCAGTTTCGCGCCTGACGCCGTAGTTTTCGACGAAGGCGCCAAGCACAAGGGCCACGCGGAAATTCTATCATGGCTGCTCGCGTCCAAAGCCAAATACGCCAATCTTGTCTCTGAACCGGTTGACCAGACGATCGATGGTGACAGGGTCGTCGTACGCAGCAGGGTCAGCGGAGATTTTCCCAATAGTCCAGCGATGCTCGACTATACGTTCACGCTGGCCGGCGACTGGATCACCTCCCTGGAGATCCACTGATGGAAAATTTCCTCAATCTGGACGGAAAGCGCGTGCTCGTCACATCAGGCACGCGCGGCGCGGGCGCAGCGACCGTTGCCCTGTTCCGGGAGCTCGGAGCGCGCATCCTGACCGCGGCACGGACCAAGCCCGATGTCTTGCCCGCAGAGCTATTTGTGGCGGCCGACCTGGCCACCGCGGCGGGATGCCAGACGGTTGTCGAAGCCGTTCACCAGCGGCTGGGCGGCGTTGATATCATCATCAACATGCTGGGAGGCTCGTCTTCACCTGCTGGCGGGTTCGCCGCCCTAAACGACATGCAATGGCGCAAGGAGTTTGATCTCAACCTGTACCCAGCCGTCCGATTGGATCGCGCGCTATTGCCAGGTATGATTGCCCAGGGCAGCGGTGTAGTTATTCACGTGACCTCAATCCAGAACCGCCTGCCTTTGGCAGATGCCACGACCGCCTATGCCGCAGCTAAAGCGGCGCTGTCGACCTATAGTAAAAGCCTGTCCAAGGAGGTTTCGCCCAAGGGCGTGCGTGTGGTGCGCGTTTCGCCAGGCTGGATCGCAGGCGAAGCGTCAAATGATCTGGCTACCCGTCTCGCCAAGGAGGCGGGTACGGACTATGCCGGGGGCGTCAAGCTGATCATGGACTCGCTGGGCGGCATTCCCCTTGGCCGGCCAGTCGAGGCAGACGAAGTTGCCAGTCTGATCGCTTTCCTCGCCTCAGATCGCGCAGCATCAATCACAGGCACGGAGCACGTGATCGATGGCGGTACGATCCCGACTGCGTAGGCAAGGCTAATACTATCAGCTGCGAGACGAGTCGGCCGAGGTCGGCTCCCTCGCGGTGCTCGGTGCTGTCCATTTTTAAAGGCTGCAGGTAAGCATCTTCGCTCGGGGGGCCGCTTTAGGTGCCGCTGATGCCCAATGAAGAGTGCCACGTTCCACGGCATGCCGGACCGGTGGGATCCTCAAGTTAGACCGTGCGAAGCAAAGTAGGGCTGATCGAACAATTTCTCGCTTACGAGTGACCATCGGATCTTCGAAGGCCGTGGAAGCACCCGTGTCGAGAACAGGGATTGCGTGGGAGTGACGATCGTGTCGGCCGGACGTCGGTCTCAAGCTCGGACAGCGGCGCCGTCCAAATCTGTAGGTCGTGTGCCACAGCAACGATGGGGGTGTCTCGCTCAGCAGCACCAATTGCAGCTAGGATCACCGGCACCACTTTCGACGCCGAAGGAATGCCCGTGGAGCAATGCTACTCGCTATGGGCGGGAGGCGTTCGTTTTCACGTGGCTCACGGCCACTAGCAGTTCTTCAACCAGACCAGCAATGATGTAGGAACGGCGGTGGGCGATCAATGCTCACTCGCGTCAGAGCCACATTTCGAAACAGCTATGCGTCGTTGTTCCACTGCTGTTTCGAAACCGCCACTGTTTCAGCGGATGTTTCATTCGCCTGGATATTGCTCCATGACCATTCCATCGTCCTGCGCTTTAACACCGAGAGTTCGAGGCTTCTTCTATTCAGCCCCTGCCGTCGACGAAGTCGGCTTTTCGGCAGTGAGGTGATACGGCGACCACCTCGCATCCAGCGACGTCAGAAATCCCAAGGAGATATCAGATCAAGCCCTGCTGTCGCGAAGTCTGTTAGATTGCGAGTGGCCAGGCGCCCGCCGTTTACACGCGCGATTGCCGCTATCATACCATCGGGAGCAGACATTCCGCGCCCCTGGCGAACAGCAGTCCCCATGATTTCCCCATAGGCTAGGCCGCTTCCTCAGTTAGCCCAAAATCCGGTCAGCAAAACGACGTCGCCAATCGGACAGTCCCTACTCCAGACGTTCAGCGCGCTGATCAGGCCGGATTTTCCCGATGCCAAAGGCAATTTCGGCGATCGTCACGGTCGGCAGGGCCATCTCCGCATCGTGCCGGACGAGCCAAGCGAGCACCGCTTCGTTGGGCGCTTTTTTCAGCGTCTCGGAGATCACATTGGTATCTAGAAAAATCAAAGATCGACGCCCCGATGAGGACGACGATGTTCGCGAATGACGGCTTCGAGATCGATGTCTGTGCCGGATTGAGCCGCCAGTCGCATATAGAACGCCGATGCCGGCTCGCGACCTGCTTCGCGCACCTCATAGGATTCGAGCGCCCGCTCGACAATATCGGCAATCGAGCGATTTTCACGTCGGGCCAGCCGATGAGCGAGATCACGCGCTTTGGAGCTTCGGACAGAGAGTTGTGGTGCAGCCATGTCGGTCTCCTTCTGTCACCAATATCGGCTCGAAGCGTCCAGCCATCAAGATGGCTATGGATGGCTCTTCATCTTTGCTGGTTTCCTGAGTTTTGGAGGACTGAGGCGGCCCGCAATAGCCGGCACAGGGATAGTCCTCGAGTTGTCTCGTCCTTGACCGTCTGTGCGGGCGTGGATTTTGCACGTAAAGCCGCCGCGTGATCGACCAAAAGCCTCCTTAGTCGGCTGAGGTCGGCTCCCTCGCGGTGCTAGGCACTATCCATTTTAGAGACTGCAGGTAAGCACCTTCGCTCGGGGACCGCTTTAGGTACCGCTGATTCCCATTGAGGAATGCCATGTTCCCCGCGCATGCCGGACCGGTGGGATCCCAAACATGCGCGTATACTCCCGCGAGAATTGGGTCGGGCTCTCGTAGCCAACGCTGAATGCAGCCGTGGAGACCGACTGGCGTTCGGCCTGCATGAGGCGCCTCGCCTCGATCAGTCGCAGGCGCTTCTGATATTGCAGCGGCGTAGTCCCGGTGATGGCCTTGAAGTGCAAGTGGAAGGCCGAGACGCTCATCCCGACGGCACTAGCAAGGTTAGCGACTACAATGGGCTGCTCAAAACCCTCACGAATGGCACCAACGGCCTGCGCGATCCTTGACGCATGGCTATCAGCCTGCGCCAGGGCGCGGAGCAGCGCGCCATGACTAGCGCAAAGCAGCCAGTAGTGGATTTCGCGCATGACTAGCGGGTGCAAAACTGGCAAAGCCGCCGGCTTGTCGACAAGCGCAAAAAGCCGTCCCATCGCCTCGACGATCGCTTCGTCGGCCTCCGCCGCCATTATCGCCACAACGTCGCTGTCGCCAGCTCCGCCGCTCCGCGGTTCGCCGGATAGTTCCCGAATAAGGGCCATGTCGAGCTTGAGTGCCAAAGCCACATAGGGCTGCGTTGGGGACGCCTCGACGACGCGGGCACCTGTTGGAAGATCGATGCCGACGATGATTGAATGCCCCTTTGGAAAGTCGACCACTCGCTGTCCCTGCAGGGCCTGTTTGGCGCCCTGCAGGACCAGGCAGAAGATGGGCTCGTATAGGACCGGCGCCAGTTCGGTAGCGCTCCTTTGGCGCGACACGTTCAAACCTGGAACGTTCGTCTTGCTGGGCTCGTCGCCGAGGCCACGGGCATCGGCATAGGCCAGCACCTTGCGGGCGAGATCGTCGAGCATCACCCGATCCTCCGTAGAAACAGGCACTGGAATAGCGCTTCGGCAGCCAATTCAGCAATAGCGCGGCTACAGGTCTGGAGAAATAGGCAGGTTCTTTCGAGGAAGTGGCAGGCGGGGGAAGCTCCGCGGCGCTATCTCTACGCCGCACGGATACCCAAAGGAGATCGACATGAACATCACGGGCAATACGATACTCATCACCGGCGGCGGCAGCGGGATCGGCCGCGCCCTTGCAGAAGCATTCCTTGAAAGAGGCAATGAGGTCATCGTCACAGGGCGCAGCCGGGACAAGCTCGAGGCTGTCGAAAGCGCCAATCCCGGCATCCACAGCTACCAACTCGACGTCGACGATCCGGCGGCAATCAGCGCCTTTTCGCGTCAGGTGGTGCAAGACTTTCCCGCCCTCAACATTCTGATCAACAACGCCGGCATCATGCGCGCGGAATCCATCCAAGACGGCTCCACGGTCACCGCAGAAGCGACGATCACAACCAATCTGCTTGGGCCGATCCGGCTTACAACCGCTTTGCTCCCTCACTTGATGTCGCGTCCGGATGCTGCCGTTTTGACGGTTTCATCGGGGCTGGCTTTCCTGCCACGAGGGGACTTTCCGGCTTATTGCGCTACCAAGGCAGCCATTCACTCCTACAGCCAGACGCTACGCGTGCAGTTGCGTGGCACTTCGGTGCAGGTCATCGAATTGGTGCCCCCCTATGTTCAGACCGAGTTGACCGGATCGCAGCAGGCCAGCGATCCCAATGCCATGCCTCTCGCCGACTACATTTCCCAAACCATGGCCCTGCTCGAACGGCGAGGTGATGAGGATGAAATCCTCGTTGAGCGCGTGCATTTCCAACGCTTCGCCGAGCGCGAAGGCCGGTACGCCGAGTCATTTGCTCGCCTGAACAGGTAGCCGCGAAGGCGGCAGGAGCTCCGGCCCCCAGGTTTTTTGGATGAGCCTACATTGCCATCTTCCGGGCCGGCGACGATTTTGTCGTGGCGCGTTGGACCGGCTGAGTGGCGACATGCACGATGTGCTTAGGGATCAATAGCCTCAAGCAGAACTCGTATCCGCAAACGTCCGTTTCCAAGCGAGGGCCGGAGTGGCCAGCGTGCAAACCACCCTGCCCCGGCCATCAGAGCGACCAAGGCGGAACAGCCGCTTCGCGATGAATTCAGCAGAGCAACAGGCTGCTCGGTCGTTCACCGCACGCGCAACCTCCTGGTCAGGATGATCCGCGGCCTCTAGGTCAAGATCAAAATGGGGCACCTCAGCGTCCTTAATGATGCCTTAAACTCTGCGGTGCAGTTTGGGCTATCTCCTCCCGGGAAGAAACTAAGGCGCTCCAAATCGGAGCGCCTTTTCTTCTTGAGCTGCCTTATGAGGCCGCCACCTAAACCAGCTTCGGCGACTTTTACAACCTGGCGTCAGCTAAGGCCACTTGCTCCAAGCTTTTCAAGCGTTCCTCGCACACTGTCCGGACAAGCGCGTGCAGGTGCTCGGTCCGATCCATGAGCCATTTCAGCGCATCTTCGCTGATCTCATAGTGCTTGGAATAGCGGGCTTTGACGTAGGCTTCATTGAGAACGTTGAACCAGGCATTATGGCGGTGCTGGTCGCGTGGCCAGGCCTCAATGAGGCGACGGTCACGATCCTCGGCGAGCATGCGCAGGAATTTCAGGTTATGTGATGGAGGACTGTAATTCGTCAGCACCAACAGCACGGCGGAGTAGGCTTGTTCGAGCGATTGATGAAGTAGAAAGGCCGCTGGGTTAAGCATGCCATCCGCCATCGAATATTTCGCTAGTTTTAGAAAATTGAGCGCGGCTTCAAAACGTTGAGTGTATTGCTCGCGAGCAACATCCAATGCCTGTTGCGGTGTAAGAATACCGGGCTCAGCGAGTTCCCGATTATCCATCTCATAGAGCAGGATGCCTTCTTTGCGGATGTCCGTGAAAAAGTACTGCGCATTGCGCAGGGCATTGTTCACTTCGCGACCCGAGTGCACGATCAGGCCTATCGGCACGCCGATCGTGGGCTCGCGATTTAGCCGGTCTGTGGCCCGATCCCAGTATTCAAATCCCGCAAAACGGCTCTCGTTCACGATCACTAAAATGTCGAAATCCGAGCGATACCCCTTCATAGTGTGGGGCTCATCGACCCAGGTGCCCTTGGCATACGATCCAAACAGGATGATCTTTAGAATGCGCCCGCGGCGCTTAGCCTCCGACTTGGCTTCCTTAAGCGCGTCATCGAACTCCTCGTGGATGATCTCGACGATGCGCGCCACATTGCGCTGCTTGCTTTCGGGAAGGTGATCGAGGCTGATCTTCAATTCTGGGCCCCTTTCAGGTTCGCGAGCACTTCGGCCTGTGAACTATGCCCAGCCAGGAAGCTCATGACAACATTGTTGGCGACCGATCTGTGAATCGGGCACGACGCGCCAAAATGGACCACAAACCGCAAGTGGTCACGCGAGCCCGGGTTACCTGATCATTCATAACGCGGCACGGACTCGATAGCGAAAAAGCGAAGCCCCCGGCAATTCTGCCCTCAATGGACCGTGGTTATGTTAATGGCGATGTATCAACAGAGTTTAAGACGGCGGCCTCATCCTGTCCGCAATGCTCGCCGGCATCCAAATCGGAGGATTTGTCGCGCCTACGGGAATTTCTTGCTTCTTGAAGTTTCCGCAATTCCTCGCCATTGTTGCGCCGATTGATGTTGACGATTCTTGCCGACGAGGTTGCAGGCAGACGCCGCGGCACTCGTCTTGGTGTTAGACGCAAGAGAAAGAATACCGACCTGCTGTATAAGAATCTGGTCCTGGCGAATTTCCGCGCAAGAGCGCATTCAGCGTTAAGTCGTAGGTTGCCATGAAATGGCTTCATCGAGGGTTGATCTTCAACCCTGCCGGCAAATTCGACTGGGCGGTCAGCCACGCGCTGCAGCCCACGCCTTTGGTGTTGACAGATAGGATTCGGATTTTTGTTGGTCTGCGAGATGCCCAGGGCGTCAGCCGTATCGGGTCTGTGGACCTGGACAAGGACGACCCGACCCAAATAATCGGGCATTCAAGCACCCCCATTCTCGACATTGGCGAGGACGGGTGCTTTGACGAGAACGGGGTGGTGCCTTCGGCAGTAGTCCAGCACGAGGGGCGACTGTACCTGTACTATGCCGGATACCAGTTGGGGACCAAGGTGCGCTTTGCCGTGCTGGGTGGCCTGGCCGTATCGGACGATCAGGGGCAAACGTTCAGGCGCCACCAGCGTGTCCCGGTCTTCGAGCGCACCGATACCGAAACTTTGTTCCGGGTGCCGCATACGGTGCGGCACCAAGATGGCCTATGGAAAGTATGGTATGGCGGCGGTGACCATTTCATCACCGGCGCGGACAAGACGCTGCCGGTCTACAATGTCCGCTACACCGAATCTGATACGCCCTACGCCTTTCCCCGTCCCGGCCGCGTCTTTCTCGACGTCGCGGGCGCCGAGTACCGAATTGGCAGGCCGTTCCTATTTTCCCGCGCGGAAAATGACCATTACTTGTTCTATGGCTACAGTACCGAAGACCGACCTTACCGGCTTGGCTTTGCCCGATCGTCCGATTTGCAGACTTGGCAACGCCACGATCAAGATATTGGGCTGGACGTGGCACCGGAGGGCTGGGATTCGGAAATGATCGCTTATCCTGGCTTGGCCCAGGTCGGTGATCGGGTCTTCATGTTCTACAATGGCCGTGCCTACGGCAAAGACGGCTTCGGGTTAGCGGAACTGCTCGAATGGTAGCTTGGCGCCGCTACGAAGCGACCGACCAGGCCGTTTGGGACAATTTCGTTCGCAATGGCAGAGCGCGGCTGTTCTTCTACGAGCGGGCTTTCATGGAATACCATGCCGACCGTTTCACTGATCACTCTCTGATGTACTGGGATGATGATCGTTTAGTCGCGGTATTGCCCGCTTCCCAGACTAACGAACTCTTGGTGTCGCACGGTGGTCTGACCTATGGCGGCCTGGTCCTGGCGCCCCGGACCCGCGCTCTGGACGTGCTACAGGCTTTAGGCGCGCTGCGTGACTATGCAAGGGCGACCGGCATCGAGAAGATCGTCTACAAGGCCGTACCCTATATCTTTCATGCCCTGCCCAGCCAGGATGACCTTTATGCTTTGACGCGCCTCAATGCGCGTCTTGTGCGACGGGACATCTCCAGCGTCATCCACCTCGACGCGCCACGCAAGCCGTCCAAGGGTCGCAAGTCGTTGATTTCTCGCGCCAAGAAGGCGCAACTGGTCATGAGCGAAAGCGACGATTGGAATAGTTTTCATCGTCTCCTCGCCGATGTCCTCGCCCGGCATGGCGCAGCACCAGTCCACTCGGTGGACGAGCTGCGCTACCTCAAGAGCCGGTTCGCAGACAGGATTAGCCTGCGCTGCGTGGAGCAAGACGGCAAGCTGTTGGCGGCCACCCTGATCTTTTTTTTCGATACTGTCGCGCATACCCAGTACATCGCCACCTCCGAAGATGGAAAATTTCTGGGCGCTTTGGATTTCCTGCTTGACGAAGTGATTGAGGAATGCGCGGGTGCCGGCAAGAAATACTTCAGTTTTGGCATATCGAGCGAAAATGGCGGCCGCGAACTCAACGAGGGGTTGATCGCCCAGAAGGAAGGCTTCGGCGGCCGGGGCGTAACGCTGGATTGGTATGAGATCGACGTGAATGATTGAGTTCCTAGACCTTCGTGCAGTAACCATGACCATGCGCGACGAATTGGTTGAAGCGGCGACGCGTGTCATTGATTCTGGCTGGTTCATCGGCGGCAAGGAGCTTGACGGCTTCGAGCGCGAGTTCGCGCAGTTCTGCGGTACCAGCTACTGCATCGGCGTGGGCAATGGGTTGGATGCCCTGAGCCTTACGCTGCGAGCTTGGAAGGAACTGGGCAAGCTCAGCGATGGCGACGAAGTGATCGTTCCGGCCAACACCTATATCGCCTCCATTCTCGCAATTTCGGCCTGCAACCTGACGCCGATCCTAGTCGAACCGTCGCCGACCACTTTCAACATCACCGCCGAGGGCGTCGCAGCGGCGATCACGCCCAAGACGCGTGCCTTGCTGCCCGTCCATCTCTACGGCCAACTGGCAGACATGCCCGAAATCATGACGCTTGCTCGCCAGCACGGCCTGCTGGTGCTCGAGGATGCGGCCCAGTCGCAGGGTGCGGAAATGGGGGGCAAACTTGCTGGCAACTGGGGTGATGCCGCAGGGTTCAGCTTCTATCCTGGCAAGAATCTGGGCGCTCTGGGTGATGCGGGCGCAATTACCACCAATGACGAAACGCTGGCCAAGACGTTAGCCGCCCTGCGCAACTACGGCTCACACGAAAAATACAAGAATGATTTCAAGGGAGTGAACAGTCGGCTAGATGAAATCCAGGCGGCATTTCTGCGCGTGAAATTGCGACATCTTCCGGCACATACGACGCGACGGCGCGAGATTGCCCGGCAGTATCTGTCGGGTATCGACAATCCAGCCGTGACACTACCAGCTTGGGGCAACGAATCACGTCACGTCTTTCACCTGTTTGTGTTGCAAACCCCCAATCGCAAGGCGCTGCAGCAACATCTACAGGAAAGAGGCGTGAAGACGCTGATCCATTATCCGATCGCGCCACATCACCAAGGTGCCTATACCGAATTGGGGAGCCTGAAGCTGCCCATTACTGAGCGCATGCATGATCAGGTGCTGAGCCTGCCTATGTCACCCACCCAGACAGATGAGGAAACCCAGCAGGTCGTGGCGGCCGTTAACGGATTCAAAGCTTGAATCTTGTCCATACGTCGGTGTTGTCGGCCATCGAAACCGGCGTCAAGCTGGCATCGGGCTTTCTGGTGCTGAAATATATATCGGTGCAGACAGGACCGGAAGGTATTGCCGCCTTTGGGCAATTTCAGAACTTCGTCACTTCGGCGACGGCCATGTGTGCGGGTGCCTTTACCACAGGCCTGGTGCGCTATGTCAGCGAGGCCCACGAGGCCGGCACCAGTAGAGTGCACGTGGAGCGCGCCGTCGGCTTCGCTTTACCAGTGCTGGTGGTCTTCGCACTAGCCCTGCTGATCGGGCCAGGACTGCTCTCAAATGCGATTTTCGGCAGTGATGCGTTTGCTTGGGCGTTCGTGTGCTTGGCCATCGCTTTACCCTTCATCGTTCTGTTTCAGATCATCCTGGCGCTGTTCAATGGGGCGGGTCAAATTCGTGAGTTAATCATTTCCAAATCAGCTTCCAGTCTGCTGCTTCTCGCCATCTCACTGGTTCTGGTGAGTGCATTCGGCGTCAGCGGGGGCCTCGCCAGCATAACGCTAGCCCCGGCTAGCGCCATGCTGGTCGCCTTGGCCATGGTAGGCAGGGTTCCTGGCATCGATTGGTCGTGGTTCAAGCCACGACTCGACTTGGCAGCGATCCGACAGTTCCTGCCCTTCTGGACCATGAGCATGACGACGATCATTTCGACTCCCGTCGTTCTGATCCTTGTCCGAACCGCAATCGGGGATCAGCTGGGCTGGACGAGCGCGGGCTATTGGGAGGCGTCCTGGCGACTCGCTGAGCTTTATCTGATCGTTGTCACCACGGCACTGACAGTCTACTACGTGCCGCAGTTGAGCCGGATTGCGCCCGGCCCCCAAGAACGGCAGCTGGTACTGCGGACGCTTTCCTTCGCCATTGCAACCAGTAGCGTGCTTGCTCTCGGAATCTACCTGATGCGCGATATTGTAGTGCCGCTAGTTTTCTCCCACGAGTTTTTACCCGTGTCGGACATTCTCGGGCCGCAGTTAGCGGGCAGCGTTGTGAGGATCGGCGGCTGGGTTGTGGCGTACCACATGATCGTGCGGGGCAAAGTTGTTGCCATGGTGGGATCAGAGCTCTTTTTTGGCTTTACCCTCTATGCGGCGACAATCTACTTTACCGGCCGATTTGGCCTCATCGGCGCGTCGTACGCCTTTTTGGGCAACGCGTTAGCATATGCCGTTTTTTCGACGTTCTACTACGTCATCCATATCGTCAGGCCGGGTCGCTAAGCAGGGCCGGATCGCTTCACTTGCGCCCGGCACGCGCCCTATGTTAGGCGAGCCCGAACTGGCCGTTAAGGACTTATACGCATGAAGGAATTAGCAAAAAGCTGGCTTTTCTATCTGCCAATGGCGGTTTTTGCAGTATACTATGCGTTCCAAAATATAGCTGGAATATATATTCTCCCAAAAGATCTGGTATTACTATTCATCGGGATATCTGTAGTCGGCGCGCTTTCATACATCTTGGCGTTTCGACTCGTGTCGGAAGCCTGGCTGAGCAAAATTCGGCTAGTGCAGCTATCACGACGTAAGGTGGAGTTCACCGCGTTTGCCGTCGTTGTCGTCTATGTTGGCTTGCTCATCATCGTCATGGGTACCTCCGATAAGGTTGCGCTCATCGAAGCTTTTCGCGGAGCCCCTGCGCAGGAGCTTCAACTGCTGCGTGAGACGCTGCTCCGCACCAGATCAGGCGCGTGGCAATCGCTCAATTACGCCTATGCAATCCTGAGCAACGCTCTGATGCCGCTCGCCGTGACCTACGCTTATCACAACAGGCGCGCTTGGCGGCATGTCGCGCTGGGGATATTGGTCGTGGGGCTTTCCTTGACTCTCGCAAAAGGTGCCATCGGTTCTATCGCCTTCCCCCTGCTAGCCTTGTTCCTGATGGAACGGCGTTTTCGAGCGGCCATCCTGCCGTTGATAATGCTAGGCGCGGTCATCGCCTCGATGTACTTCCTGTCCAGCGGACGGTTCGGCGCGCTGATCGGTGACACCCCGCCAGCGCTACAGCAGGCCCAGCAGGCCCAGAGCGCCCCCCTGGAGCCGCAGGTCGAGAACGCTTCTGCGGTTCCGGCAGCGTATAATCTGCTGCAGCGCGACGACCAACTCTCGTTGGCAGTAAATCGAATTGTTTGGATACCCTACGTCACGGCGATCGACTGGCTGCGCTACCAACGCGACATCCTTGACGGCGACTTCGTGCTGGGCCGTTCGATAAAGGTTATAGCCGTTGCGTTAGGCATGGAGCCTTTGCTGGTGGAACGCGAAGTTGCCACAATGCAATGGGGCCAGAACGAGGCCGGCACGGCCTCGTCTAATGCCCTGTTCCTGGTCGATGCCTGGTTGAACTTCGGCTGGATCGGCGTGATTTTATACGCCGCGCTCTTTGCCGTGACCATCAAGTTGCTGATTTCGACCAAGTCCAAGCCACTGATCGCTTCAGCAGTCGTGCCTGTTTGGACAGCGTGTTTTGTGGCTTTACCGCCGATCTTTTTGAGCGGCGGCCTAGCGTTCTTTGTGGTTGCGGCGCTGCTCTCAGCCCCACGATCCGAGGTGGCTAACGTCGCGAGGGTAACCGCGAAAAGCTGATCTGGAGGACGAATTGCTTTTTCAATCTCCTTTCTAAAAAAGGAGCTGGCGGTACGGGATCGCGGATCGATGGCGCCTGGTCAGTCAAGGAGCGCCTTGCATGCGAGAACTGTTAATTTGCGGGCGCTACTAGCATCGGCAGCCCTCAGCCGTTAGACGTCACTTGTCGACTCGAAGCGCAATCACCGGCTTCGGCTGTTTCAGGAAACGTGCGAGGCGCGGCGCTCAGCCCGCGGTCGCCTTATCGGTGCAAATACAATGCCAGATTTTCCCCGCGTTTCCATAATGTGCCCGGTCTACAATGCCGAGGAGTATCTCGAACTCGCCATGCGGAGCGTTCTGGACCAGGATTATCCCAATCTGGAACTTGTAATCTCGGACGATTGCTCTAGCGATCAGTCTCGGCGCATTGCAACCGAAATTGCCGCTGCCTATCCGCACCGAACCATCGTTCTGAACTTCAACGAGCGAAATCTCGGCATTACCGCCAATTGTAACTTGGCTCTGTCGCTCTGTACTGGGGAATATATCTGCCTGTTTGCGGGCGACGATCTAATGTACCCGGAAAAGATTCGGCGTCAGATCGAGGCCTTCGCCACCAAGCCATCGGCGTCTTTGTGTTTCCACGGCCTAGACGTGATCGACGATGACGGACGGCGGATAGCGGTGTGGCAGGACACCACTGAACGCTACGCCGAGGTTGCCGATATTATCCGCCATGCCGGAATTCCGTTTGGCTGCTCTATCATGGTTCGCGCCTCCGCTATTCCCGAATGGCGCTACGACCCGGCCATCGCCAGCGCCTCTGACTGGTTGTTCTTCATCGAAGTGGGCATTCGCGGCGGCCTGCTTCGGCTCGACGGGATCTTCGGCGCGTATCGTCGCCACAGTCAGGGCGCTAGCCGCCGGACCTTCGAGTTGATGGACGAAACGATGAAGACGCTGGACATAGTCCAGGAGCGCTACCCTGAGCTCGAACTGAACGCAGCTTGTCGCAGCGGCCGCCGCCGTTACCTGCTCGGCGAAGCCGCCCGGCTCACCCTGGCGGGTGACAAAGACCGGCTCGGCGACCTGCGGGCGCGCTTTTCGCGCGGTGACGCCCTCCTTGCCTTTGCTATCGGCCTGGGCCAGTTTTCTGCCAATATGGGACTACAGCGCTTAAGCTTCTTCCAAGCTGTTTATAACCTCGCTGCTCACAGGGCAAAATCATGATTTTGCATGCGCTGGCGCCGAGCTCCCGCATCAATTTCTTGAACGAAAGCAGCTTCCGACCGAGGAGCGGCGGCGGCGGGTTAGCCGCTCAGGTTTCGACGGCACTATCTTGTGGCGCCCCTCCGTTCCGGGGCATTGGTTCGCTTTCTGATAATACCTTCCAAGGGTTTCAAGCGCCTTTTCAATGGTGCCGGTCCTCATGGCCATGGTAGACAAATCCGATTTGTGATCTGGCTTGCCTGCAGATTTTGGCTGCGGGCCAAACATGCTTCTGGAATAGTATATGATAGCCCAAATTCGCATGCGCGTTTTGTCACTGCCGCGCCGGTGGAAGCAGGCCATTCTGGTCGCTTTTGACTTTGCTGCCCTGTCCTGTGCCCTCTGGGCCAGTTTCTGTCTGCGCTACGACAACTGGTACGTGCCGTATAGTCTTGATCAGTGGGCTATTGTTGTTTCGGCCCCTATCGTCGCCATTCCAATCTTTATCAGAATGGGTCTTTATCGCTCGGTTGTACGCTATTTGCCGGAGCGTGCAATGTGGACGATCATGCAGGCTATGCTCTTGGCGACGGTCGTCTGGGTCGTAGCTGTATTTCTGTCCGAAATGGCCGGGCGTGGCGTAGTACCTCGTTCAGTGCCGGTGATCTATTTCGGCATTGGCACCTTTATCGTGGCAGGCAGCCGTTTCGTAGCAAAGTGGGCTTTCCTGTCCAAGCTTAACCGGCAGGGTGCTGATCACAAAGCCATCGTAATCTATGGCGCGGGCGATTTAGGCCTGCAAATAGCTCAATCGCTTCGGAGTACTCACTACATAGCCGGTTTTATCGACGACAACCCCGGGCTTCACCGTCGTGAAATGGGCGGAATTCGGGTTTACGGCCCCGGAAAACTCAGGGAGTTGGTCAGCGAGTATGGCGTCGCTGACGTTATCCTTTCCATCTCGTCGCTCACCACACAACGTAGGAAAGAGATCGTTGCTTCCGTAAGCGAACACGGCGTAAAAATAAGAACACTGCCATCCATCGTAGACCTTGTAACCGGCAAGTACCTAGTCAGCCAAATCAAGGAAATCGACATAGTCGAACTTCTTGGTCGCTCGTCGGTCCCGCCTGACCCCGAACTTATTCGCAGTATGGTGGTCGGTCGTTCCATTATGGTGACTGGCGCGGGAGGGTCGATAGGATCCGAGTTATGCCGCAAGATTGCGCGTTGGAGCCCACAGCGTCTGGTTCTTTTTGAAGCCAATGAATTTGCGCTTTATCAGATCGAACAAGAGCTGGCTGATCTTCCGGACCTGAGTGTCGTGCCGGTGCTTGGCTCGGTTATAGACCAAGCACGAGTTAAAAGTATAATTATGCAGAACGATGTAAAAGTCGTCTTTCATGCCGCAGCGCATAAGCACGTTCCACTAGTTGAAGCTAACGCGCTCGAGGGCATAAAAAACAATATCTTTGGCACCCATGTGGTCGCGGAGACCGCATACACCTGCGGCGTCGAAAACTTTGTTTTGATTTCAACCGATAAAGCCGTCCGCCCGACAAACGTCATGGGCGCGACGAAGCGTTGGGCCGAGCTCATAGTCAGCGATGTTGCTGCGCGGGCAGAGGCTGCGGGTACAGGTCAGCGATTTTGCGCCGTGCGATTTGGTAACGTCTTGGGCTCGAACGGTTCGGTCGTTCCCCTATTCAAAAAGCAAATCGCGCAGGGTGGCCCCATTACGCTCACGGATGCGGCGATGACTCGCTACTTTATGTCGATCCAGGAAGCTGCCGAACTGATCGTTCAGGCAGGCGCCCTGTCGGAAGGTGGGGATGTGTTCCTGCTGGACATGGGCGAACCAATACTGATCTCCGACTTGGCGGAAAATATGGTTAGGCTAGCAGGACTGACGGTCCGCAACCAAAAGAACCCAGATGGTGATATCGAGATAGTCGTTACGGGCAAGCGTCCGGGCGAAAAGCTCTATGAAGAGTTGTTCTACGATTCTGCGTCTGCGGAATTCACGCAACACGCTAAAATCATGCGTGCGAACTCCAGAAGTCAAGTACTGAAAATCGCCGACGAAATAGGTCAAATCCGTGAAGCGGTTTCATCAAACAACGAGCACAGCGCTCGCCACGTTCTTTTCGATCTCGTTAGAAGAAGCGGATAGCCACAATTATCACCTAACGTTGAGCATCAATGGGAACTGAATTGAAGCCAGATCGTATTTTAATCACTGGCGCTAACGGGTTTGTTGGGCGGCATATGGTCAGCCATCTGCTGTCGTCAAGCGATGCAAATTTGAGACTTGCGGTGCGTAGCCTTGTGCCCTTTCCAACGACTTGGACTGGCAACGGTCGCATAGAGATCGTGGAGACGGGTCCGATTGAAACTTCGGACAGCCTCGCATCTGCTCTTCAGGATGTCACGGTTGTCTGCCATTTGGCCGGGCTGGCGCATGCGCCCCGCGCCAAAGCCAGTGATTTCTTTTTATCGAATGCCGTGGCAACCGAAAGGCTCGTCAGGGCTGCCGAGGCATCTGGGAGTCACACTTTCATACACTTGAGCAGCCTTGCCGCGATAACGAGAAACTCCTCGTCGTCGGTCATCAACGATTCGACGAATGAGCTTGCCGCTTCACCTTACGGAGCCTCTAAAAAATTAGCGGAGCAGCACGTAGCGGCCTTTGCGCATAGCGGAAAATTTGCCGTTTCCATTCGGCCGCCTCTTGTTGTGGGTCCTGATGCACGCGGAAATTGGGCCCAGTTGCAACGCCTTGCAGCTACAGGCTTGCCGCTACCATTTGCCAGTGTTCAAAATCGGCGGGCCTTCATAGGCATCGAAACGCTCGTCAGCGCTATTGGCCATCTCTGCTCCAGGCAGTGGACGACTGCAGAGTCCGGAAACTATTGCGTCGCCGATCTGGATACCCTCTCCTTGCCGGAGGTCGTCACGGCCCTTCGTCAAGGCATGGGCATTGGGCCACGCCTCATCGCTATCCCTCCTGGATTAATTTCGACCATCGGCCGGTGGCTTGGAAAGGCGAAAGCCGCATCGGGACTGCTCGGCGATCTAGATGTAGACGCCTCGCGCTTTAACCAAACCTTCGACTTCATCCCGCCTAAAAGGCTGTTGGATTCCATTGTCGCGTCCGGCCACCAATACAGACGAACGATAGAAAATACCCAGAATGGAATCGCCCAATGAAGCGAGCAGCTGACGTCATTATTACCCTGTTTGGTCTTCCCTTTGCGCTGCCCGTTACCCTTTTGTGCATGGTGGTGGTCAGATTGACCTCGCCTGGCCCAGCGATCTTCCGGCAAATCCGGGTTGGCTTACATGAGGCGCCTTTCGTATGCTTCAAGCTTCGCACGATGTATGTCGATACGCGCGACGCCCCGAGCCACGAAACAAAAGCTTCGGCAGTTACGCCTGCAGGGGCCCTGCTGAGACGGCTCAAGCTCGATGAACTCCCTCAACTTTGGAACATTTTGCGTGGAGAAATGAGTTTCGTTGGGCCTCGCCCCTGCCTTCCCTCACAGACCGAGCTGATCGAAGCTCGCCGGATCCGGGGACTCTACGAAGTTCTGCCTGGCATAACGGGCGTTGCGCAGGTCGCGGGAATAGACATGTCTGATCCGATCAAACTGGCACAGCGTGATGCCGAGTATCTTTCAACGATGTCTCTGGGTACTGACCTTCGGCTGATCATCGCCACTGCGTTTGGTGCCGGTCGTGGGGACCGCATCCAATCGTGAGGCAATCACGTCAGATGAGCCTCCAGCTTCAGAACAGGTCAGAATTGCCAAGGCTGTCAAAAGAGCGGCCGGCGGCATCCTTCTCTGACAACACTGGCTCCCCTGTAATGGGCCATTCAACCGCTATCGAGGGATCGTTCCACAAAATACACCGTTCCGAAGTAGCCGAATAGTAGGACGTGGTTTTATAAAGGAACTCGGTGGTTTCCTCGAGGGCGACAAATCCATGGGCAAAGCCCTCAGGAATCCACATCTGCAATCGGTTTTGCGCCGAGAGGTTGATGCCATACCATCTTCCAAAAGTCGCTGAGGTGCGGCGCAGGTCGACTGCCACGTCAAACGCAGAGCCACGGACAACTCTTACGAGTTTTCCCTGGGCGACATCTCCTACCTGATAGTGAAGTCCACGCACTACATTCCGGGAGGAAACGGAATGATTGTCCTGCACAAATTCTGCACGAACGCCGGTCGCTTCCTCGAATGAGCGCTGGTTAAAGCTCTCGAAAAAGGCACCTCTGCCGTCAGAAAAAACGCGAGGCTCAAGCAAGACCAAGCCTGGGAGCGAGAGTGGCGTTACCTTCATCTGAAATCAATCTCCTCAAGCAGCCTTTGCAAATATGTTCCATAACCGCTTTTTGCTAGCGGCAGCGCCAACTCCCGTAATTGGGCATCATCGATCCAGCCGTTGCGCCACGAAACTTCTTCTGGGCAGGCCACTTTTTGCCCCTGTCGCTTTTCGATAGTCGAAATAAACTGGCCGGCTTCTAAAAGGGAATCATGCGTTCCCGTATCAAGCCACGCAAAGCCGCGCCCCATAAGCGCAACTCGCAAGTTGCCTTCCTCCAGATAGAGCCGATTTAGATCGGTTATTTCCAACTCGCCGCGGGCAGAAGGCCTCAGTTGTTTCGCCAGCTCAACAACGCGAGAGTCATAGTAGTACAGTCCTGTAACAGCGTAGCTGGATTTTGGCGTGGCCGGCTTTTCCTCAAGCCCAACGACCTTTCCCGACAGGTCAAATTCGGCGACACCGTAACGTTCCGGGTCCTGAACATGATAGGCAAAGACTGTTGCGCTGTCGGTCTGCGCATCCGCTTCGCTCAGCAGATGTTTGAGGTCGTGTCCGAAAAAGATGTTATCCCCCAAGACCAGCGCGCTCGGCGCGCCATCAAGAAACGACTCGCCGATCATGAAGGCCTGGGCGAGACCGTCAGGACTGGGCTGGATAGCGTATGCCAGCTTGATACCCCAGCGAGACCCGTCTCCCAGCAGCCTCTGAAATCGGGGGATGTCCTCGGGAGTAGAGATGATCAAAATTTCTCGCATGCCGCCAAGCATCAACGTCGACAGCGGATAATATATCATCGGCTTGTCATAGACCGGAAGCAACTGCTTCGAAACCGACAGGGTGGCCGGATGGAGACGTGTGCCTGCTCCGCCCGCCAGAATAATACCTTTGCGTGTCATTTGACGCCAATATCCTTCAACTCTTTGACCGTCCTGCGGACACCATCGCGCCAATCGGGAAACTGAATGTTCAGGGCATCGCGCAGCTTGTCGCTGCTGAGCCTTGAATTGCGGGGCCGGCGCGCGGCAGTCACATATTCATCGCTGGCAATGGGTGTCATTTCAGGCTTCCGCTCAATGAGGCCAGCCGAAAGGGCAGTATCGAGCGCTTCCACGGCAACGTCGAACCAAGAGCCCGCGCCAGCTGAGGTCAAGTTATAGATGCCCGTCGCGATGGGTTGACCAACCGAGGCGCGATAGATGGCGAGTGCCGTCACATCTGCAATGAGTGCTGCCCCAGTTGGTGCGCCAAACTGATCGCTCACCACCTTGAGCTGCGAACGCTCGCGCCCGAGACGGCACATCGTCTTGACGAAATTGGAGCCCCGCGGCGAGTGAACCCAGCTCGTACGAAAGATCAGGTGCTTGCTGACCTGGGAGACCGCCCGTTCACCACCCAGCTTGCTTTCGCCGTAGACCGACAGCGGCGAGCAATCGTCGCTCTCGACATAGGGTTCGGGCTTGGCCCCATCAAAAACGTAGTCGCTTGAGTAATGTACTATCCAGGCCCCAAGGCCCTCAGCGGCCTCGGCCAAGACGCCCGGCGAAATCGCGTTAATGGCAAAGCAATCGTTCCGGTTGGTCTCGGCAGCGTCCACGGCAGTATAGGCAGCCGCGTTGACGACGACGTCCGGACGAATCGCCTCAACAACGTCCTTGAGACTTTTCGGATCACGAAAATCGTAGGCCCCACGTTTCGGAACGATGACGGGCCCAAGCGGTGAGACGGCACGCTGGAGTTCCCATCCGACTTGTCCGCTAGCGCCAAAGATAAGGATCGTCACTGGTACTGCACCTTGATCCAGTCCAGGTATGCTCCGCTTCGCACTGCTGCTACCCACTCCTGGTTGTCAAGATACCAATCAACTGTCTTCACTATCCCCTGCTCAAACGAGACCTCGGGCTCCCAGCCTAAGTCATCGCGTATCTTCGTCGAGTCGATAGCGTACCGTCGGTCGTGCCCGGGACGGTCGGTCACAAACTTGATCTGTTCCGAGTATTTCCGGCCGTCGCTCCTCGGCCGGACAGCATCGAGAATACCGCATATCTGGGTGACCACGTGCAGATTGGTTCGCTCATTGTTGCCGCCGATATTGTAGGTGGAACCCGGCTTGGCCTTTTCTAGCGCCAGCCGGATCGCACTGCAGTGGTCCTCCACGTACAGCCAGTCCCTGACTTGCTGTCCATCCCCGTATACCGGCAAATCGTGGCCATCGAGAGCATTCGTAATTATCAGAGGGACAAGTTTTTCGGGGAAATGAAACGGGCCGTAATTGTTGGAACAGTTCGTAATGATCGTCGGCAGCCCAAAGGTCTCGAAATACGAGCGAACGATATGGTCCGATGCGGCCTTGCTTGCAGAGTACGGACTATTGGGCTTGTAGCTGGTCTCTTCGGTGAAGGCCGGATCATTTGGCCCCAGGCTACCGAATACCTCATCGGTCGAAACATGAACGAAACGGAAACGACCCTGTTCGACCGGCAAAAGGGTGCCAAAATGGTGTCGACTCGCTTCTATCAGCCGTAACGTCCCAATCACATTGGTGTCAAAAAAAGGCTCTGGACTGGATATCGAGCGGTCAACGTGGCTCTCCGCAGCGAAATTTACAACCGCGCGCGCCTGATGCTCCGCCAGTAACGAACCGACCAGATCGGCGTCGGCGATTGAACCGCGAACAAAGATATGCCGCGGATCATCCCGCAGGCTGTCAAGATTTTGCAGGTTGCCGGCGTAAGTGAGCGCGTCGAGATTGACCACAGGCTCATCGGAGTGCCGAAACCACGAAACGACGAAGTTGGAACCGATAAATCCCGCACCGCCTGTAACCAGAATTGTCATGCATTGCCTTTCTCGATCAATTCTTTGCATGCCAGCATAGGGCGACAACGCCTACGATAACAGGCGATTCGAAGCTAGGTGAGCGCAACCGGCCACGCTTGCGTTGGCATCGACATAGGACTGGCAATTTCATGGGGGCTTATGTAGGTAATGCCATATTCTGTAGGTAATGCCATATTCGCGGCAGGGCTTGAGCATGCGCTCGCCACAGAGTCGAGCTATTCCTACTACGAAGGTACCGCTCAGCAGTTAGTGTGTCCAAGGGCAAATCAGAAAGAACAAATAGTGTCTCTTGTTAAGACATTTAATTTCCAGCTTATTCCCGATCCTACTGGTCTGCTCTCGGTCTACGAGACTGGTAAAGGCGTTGATTTCGAAATTAAGCGTGTCTATTGCCTCAGCCGCTTGGAGGCCAACAGCACACGCGGTTACCACGCCCACAAGGCCTTGCGACAGGTTGCCGTATGCCTGTCGGGGAGTTGCCGCTTTGTGCTCGACGACGGCAAGGTTCGGGAGAGCGTGGTCCTCGATTCGCCCGGCGTTGGCCTGCAGATTGAAAGTTTCATCTGGCGTGAAATGCACGATTTCAGCGACAATTGCGTCCTCATGGTGCTGGCTAGCGAGCTCTACTCCGAGTCGGACTACATTCGTTCATACGAGGATTTTCTGAAGGAGGTCGGCAATGCGTCCTAACCAGCCCCGCACAGTCGAGAAGACGAAAAATCTAGTTATCGTGGGCGCCGGCGAATTTGCCATGATCGCCTATGAGTACTTTACGCATGATTCCGAATACCGGGTCGTTGGGTTTGCTGTAGAGCGCGCCTATCTGACTGCAACTGAGCTTCTCGGCTTGCCAGTCGTTGCATTCGAAGACGTGACCGAAACTTTTCCCATTGCGGGAAATCATGTCTTCGTCGCGGTGCCTGCCAGCGACCTGAACGCTACCAGGACGCGTCTCTACCAGGAAGCGAAGGAAAAAGGGTATTCCATTGCGACCTATGTCAGCAGTTGGGCCTTTGTCTGGCATAACTGCAAGATCGGAGAGAATTGCTTCATCTTCGAAGACAATACCCTCCAACCCTTCACCGAAGTTGGCAACAATGTCATTATGTGGAGCGGCAATCACCTCGGACACCGTAGCGTCATTGAAGACAACTGTTTTGTCTCATCGCATGTGGTAATCTCTGGCTATTGCCGGATAGGCAATTCAACGTTCGTCGGTGTCAATTCTACGCTGAATGACCATGTCACAATTCCAGAGTACTGCATCATAGCGTCCGGTACGCTGATTACAAAAACGTTGCCCAATCCTGCCAAGATTTATCGCGGCGCCCCCGCGACCGAAGTGCCCCGGCTCGATGCCCGCAAGACTAAATTGTAGCTCGCAGCACCCTGCGCGGTAATCCCTTGCGGCCCACCAAACCTTCGGTAGCATTTTCGCCGGAGACCACACTCCGTTGCGAGTTGGGCTCGGTGCAGCCGAACCTGGCGGCATAATATCTACTGCAGCACGGCATGCTAATCAGCCAAGAGCCTTTCCTTAACTTCCAGACGGAGACTGTCGCGATGGCAAGAGTTTTGATCACAGGCGGCGCCGGATTTATAGGCCGCCGTCTTGCCTCGCGCCTTTTGGCATCCGGCCATCAAGTTCGCATCCTGGACCCGCTGACACAACAGGTTCACGGCGCGGTGCCTCAAGACGTGGGCTGGCTGCAGGAGCCGGATATCGAGTTCATGCGGGGGAGTGTTGTAAACCGACAGGACTGGATAGCCGCCCTTAAGGATGTGGACTGCGTCGCTCACTTGGCGGCGGAAACTGGCACGGGCCAGTCAATGTACGAGGTTGCTCGCTACAATGAGGTCAACAGCCAGGGAACGGCGCTCCTGTTCGATGTTTTGGCTCAGGATGACAGGCGATCCGTCAAACGTATAATCCTGACCTCCAGCCGATCCATCTATGGCGAAGGTCGCTACGAATGCCGTTCTTGCGGCCTCGCCCCAGTCTATCCCTCCTCGCGATCGGCCAGCCAGCTGTCCGAACACAAGTGGGAGCCGACTTGCCCTAATTGCGGGTCAAACTTGCACGTCGTTGCCACAAAAGAGAGCGACACACCTCGCCCCGCCTCAATCTATGCGGCCACAAAGTACGCGCAAGAAGATCTGGTGCGCGTCGGCTGCGAAGCTCTCGGGATCGGCTACGCCATTTTCCGCCTGCAGAATGTGTATGGCGAAGGCCAGTCACTAAAAAATCCGTATACAGGAATCCTGTCGATATTCTCGACCAAACTCCGTCGAGGCCTTGAGCTCCCACTGTTCGAAGACGGGCTGGAAAGCAGAGATTTCGTACACGTCGACGATGTCGTCTCCGCGCTGGTTCTGGGCATAGACGCACCTATGCCTCCCGATGATACGTTCAATGTAGGCAGTGGCGTCGCGACCAGCATTGCCGAGGTCGCCGGCGCATTGTCCACGGCATTTGGAAAAGTGCACAACACGGTTATCACGGGGCAGTATCGCATTGGTGATATTCGCCACAACGTGGCTGATATGTCTCTGATAAGAAGCAAACTGGGCTTCGAACCTTCAATCGACTTGCAAGCCGGTTTGAAGCGTTTCGCTCAGTGGGTGCTAACGCAACCTCTCCCTGAAGACCTTCTGGCCAAGGCCAACAAGGAGCTTCAGGATCGCTCCCTGATGGGTAGCTGACCATGGGGCCTTATGGTTTTCGGCACTGTGTGAGACAGGACATGCTCCGGTTCCGCGCGATAGTGGCGGGCCAGGCACCAGCAGGTCTGCGGCCAAGCGACTGGCTTAGTTTGGCGTCGCCCAGATTCCTGCCCATGCTGCTGGTACGCATCGCCTACAAGATGCAGATGTCTCGACTTGGTGTGCTGGCAAAACTGGTTTCATTTCTGAATTTTTGCCTTTTCGGAATCGAGGTCGCCACCCGCTGTCCTATTGAAGGCGGCTTGTTCTTTCCCCATACGCAAGGCACCGTGATCGGCGCTCTCAGAGTTGGCAAGAATGCCACGATCTATCACGGTGTGACGATCGGCGCAAAAGAACTCGACTACCACTACGCGGTGGATAGCCGTCCGACAGTAGGCGACGACGTACTGATCGGATCTGGCGCCAAGGTGCTAGGTGGCATCGCAATCGGCGACCGCGTCCGGATCGGCGCCAATACGGTAGTCACTATAAATCTGGAACAAGACATAACTGCCGTTGGCTCGGCTATCCGTATTATCGACAAGCCTTAGCCAATAGAGGACGAACCTGTGGATCTTCACGGCAAGAATGTATTGCTCATCGCACCCAAGTTTTTTGGCTATGACGCTGACATCGCCAACGAGTTGAGACGTCGTGGCGCGCAGGTTGATTTCATCCGGGACCGCCCTTTCGACTCTGCAATCATGATGGCGATGACACGCATTGCACGCACTTCCGTGATGCCCTTCGTGGACCGCTTGTACACGCGGCAGCTCGAAGGCTTTGGTCGATCCAGATACGACCTCATTTTAGTCGTTAACGGCCAAACTTTGTCGGGGCGCCTGTTGGCACAGTTGCGGACGAGTTATCCCGAATCGTCCTTGGTATTGTATCTTTGGGATTCGGTTGCCAACAGAACTTCGACATTGCGGAATATGGGCCAATACGATTCTATTTACAGCTTTGACCAAACGGATTCAAAAACGTTTGGTCTCCAGCATCGACCTCTGTTTTATTCTCCCGCATTTTCCAACCATGCTGAAACCAATCAAGATATAGACATCAGTTTTATTGGCACCGCTCACACCGATAGGGCTTTTATCGTAAACGAAATTGATCGTTTATTGCCCCAAACTTCGAAGCGGTTCTGGTATCTATATCTGCAGGCACCGTGGGTTTTCATGGCGTATAAGCTAACCAACCCCTCATTCCGGCGCACGAGATTTGATCAATTCTCCTTTACGCCTCTGAACCGAAAAACAGTGCAATCAGTGTTTTCGCGATCAAAAGCTATTCTTGATATTGAACACCCTCGCCAAACCGGCCTCACGATCAGAACCTTCGAAACCCTAGGCTCGCGAAAAAAACTAGTGACTACAAATCGAGTGGCAATTGAGACTGATTTCTACCATCAAAGCAATATTCACGTAATAGACCGAAAAAATCCAAAAATTAGACGGGAGTTCACAGAAGAACCTTATGAAGTTCTTAGTGACTACATTTACAATAAGTACAGCATAAGTGGCTGGACAGAGGAAATATTGTCTGGATTGTAATAGCAATCGATCGATGCTTCGATGCCCAGCGGAGATTAGCGAAGCAGTCCGCTGCGTTCGAACTCTGCCCACCCTTTGAGCTGGTGACGCGCGGAGTCTTCGGCGCTGCCATCGGCAACTGGCTTGCCCTTGGCCGCTGACTTCTCCTCGCGAACCAGTTTTCTGTTCCAGGCGGCCTGCCGTCGCTTTTCGGTTTTAGCGATCGCATCGTCTTCGCGCCATGCCGAGACCATGTCCTCGTTCAGCACCTCTTCCACACGACGAGGATCGAAGATGTGAAAGGTTATCTTCTTGGCGCGGCCCCGGAGTTTGACCGTGCGCGTGCCAGCGCTCGGAAGGCGACCGTCCTTGAGCCAGCGATGCCGCTCGGTGGTCGATATCGACAGGATGTCCTGGATCTCGCGCGGGATCACCGGCAGGCTCTCGATCCCTTCCAGCGCCTTCGAAACGATGGAGGATGCGGTCTTGAATTCGCCCTCCAAGCCCTCAGGCATCTGGAGAGTCAGTACCACGCCGGTGACATCGAGCGATTTCTTGACTGCGGAAGGGAGACGAGCGCGCATTTCGAGCAGAATGCCCTTGGCCCTGACCGCGGATCCCAACGTCGCCGCGGCCGGTAGCGTCCATTCCTGGACCAGGGCAAGAGGCGCTTCGACTTTGCGTTTTGATGGCATGGCTCTCAAGTAGGCTCTCCCGCCTGCGCGTTCAACATGAACCGAGCTGGAACATCCTCGGGCCGGAACCGTTGTTCCATAAGACCGAAAAAGGAGATCCGTCATGGACTGGAACCGCGTTGAAGGCAGCTGGAAGCAGATAACCGGCAAGGTGAAGGAGCAGTGGGGCAAGCTCACCGACGACGACATCACCGAGATCAACGGCAACCGCGAGCAGCTCGAGGGCAAGATCCAGGAACGCTACGGCAAGGCCAAGGATGAAGTGAAAAAGGACGTCGACGATTGGTATGATCGACAGACCTGGTAATGCGAAGGGTCCCGATTGGGACCCTTCTGTTGTAGAGTGGCAGGTGAAACGTCAGTTTCTGGATTTCCAAATCCGGTATTCCTCGCGATGTGCGGTGTAGTACCGCAATCTTGGCAAGGGGACCGCTGCGCGCCCCCCGTTGCATCCCCCAGGCCTTGGTGTGGATCGGGCATTGAGCCCCATCCACACCATCGAACCGTATCGCCGGTTCACCACTCGCGGGTCCTGGAGATTTCCCTCTCCACCCGCACCGGGCCATGGAGAAACGTCCGCCGTTTCATCGCGCTTAAGGCGGGGCGTTCCAGCCCCTCCCTAAGAACCCACCCTGACAGGCGTGCAGCCGCCGGACCACAGGGCAAGGGGAGGCCGCTCCCCCTTCCAACCCACGGCCAACCGTCCGCCGGTTGGATGCCTCTCAGGTCTGTCTTGGCAGATTTCTGCTCTTCACCGACCCTGAAAATGCTGATGCATTATCGGGTATAATCGGGTATAATCGGGTATGGAATTGGATATGCAGGCGACCCGATCATGAGGGAGCCCAAGATCATACTAACCCAGGACCTCGTTAAACTCATCGCTGAAATCGATGAATTTAAGGGGCGGTGGGACGCCCTGAAAACACTCTCGCCCGACCGGCTGGACGCGCTGCGCAAAGTCGCGACGGTCGAAAGCGTGGGCTCATCCACACGCATTGAAGGGGCGAAGCTTTCCGACGCGCAGGTCGAAGAGCTTCTCTCCAACATCAAGATGCAATCGTTCAATACGCGGGACGAGCAGGAGGTCGCGGGCTACGCCGAGGCGATGGACCTTGTCTTTCAGGCCTTCGACGATCTGCGCCTGACCGAAAACCACATCTTCCAGCTTCACCAGACGCTGCTGCGTCACAGTGTGAAAGATGAGCGGCATCGCGGGGGATACAAGACCCTGCGCAATGACGTCGTGGCTTTCGATGCGGACGGCAAAGAGCTTGGCGTCGTATTTGAGACGGCAACACCATTCGACACGCCGCGCGATATGGAAGTGCTGGTTGCCTGGACCCGTAAAGCGATTGATGAAGAAAGCCTGCATCCTCTGCTGATCGTCGCGGTCTTCATCGTCCAGTTTCTGGCGATCCATCCATTCCAGGACGGGAACGGGAGGCTTTCACGCGTCCTCACTACCTTGCTTCTTCTTCGGGCGGGCTACGTCTATGTGCCCTATGCCTCGCTGGAACGCGTAATCGAAGAAAACAAGGACCTCTATTACAAAGCCTTAAGGCGGACGCAGACCACGCTCAAAGGCGAAGCCCCCGACTGGGAGCCGTGGTTCGGATTTTTCCTGCGCGCCCTCAAGAAACAAAAGGACAGCCTGGCGAAGCGTCTTGACCGCGAGCGCGAGCAGGAAAGCGCAGACGATGCGCTGCCGGAGCTTTCCATGCAAATCCTGGCGCTATTCAAAGCCCATGAGCGACTAACCCCGGCTGCCATCGAGCGAGAGCTCGGGGCCAACCGCAATACCCTCAAGGTGCGCCTGCGGGAGCTTGTCGAGGCCGGTCGGATCAAAAGGCACGGCAAGGCAAGGGCGACCTGGTACACGCGGGGCTAGCGCCACGGCTCGCCAGAAAAGGCTCTTACCGCCGCTTAGCTGTGGCATCACTATAAATACAATCAATATCAAGTTGTTAAGTGCGGAAGTTGAGCGAAGACCAATGGATCATGTCGGTGAAATTGAGAAAAGACTTTGGAGTGTTGCAGATCATCTGCGGGCGAACTCCAATTTTGCCAGCAATGAATACTTCCTCCCAGTCATGGGGCTTATAGCTCTCGGCAGGCAGGCCAGTTCGGTCGTCATAGAGATAGTCGTAAATGGACTGACGGAAGCGGTCGCGTGTTGCCGTCTTGTCAAATATGCCCTGGACGTCGAGCATTTGCCGCTCAAGCTCTTGCAAAAGCGAAACGGCGACTGACTTGACCTTCTTAATTTCTGGCTTTGAGAGGTCGGGCTTGAGTAGCATGTCGAAGACTGCCAATTGCTCTTCGGTATCGAGTCCCTCTGCAACGTGACGCTTTTCTTCCTCTGACATTCCGCCGTGAGCCGCATCAAGGCCTCGAACGTCGCCTCGATCGTGTTCTTGTCTTTTTCCTTGTTGTATTCACGGACGATGTCGTCGAAGCGCTCCTGGAAATCGACGCAAAGCGGATTTTCTGCGAGCATCTTGCGGAGCCTGTTCTCGATCACGGTCTTCATGTCCTGAACATCCGTGTGCTTCTGTTCGCTCTTGGCAAACTCCCGACGGAGCAGCTCGAAGTTGATTTTCGAGATGTCGAATATTTTGTCGCCTGCCGCTGGGTCCGCGGCTACATCAATAGCTTCGCTGACAATGGCGTTCAGCTTCTGGATGATCTCAGAGGTGTCTGCGCTATCGCGGTCTTCCTCCAGGGTATTATAGAGAAGGCGATGGCTTCGCTTTCCGCTCGGTGTTTCTGCACGCTTTCGAAGGTGAGACAGGCCTTGTACTTCCTGAAAACCGAGCGCGCCGATATCTCGAACTTCTTGCGGCTTTCATCATCGACATTGACCGCCTGGCATCAACCAAGGCCTTATTTCTCGCAAATCCCATTGCGGTTTTAAGGATGGCCAGGTCGAAGCCATTGTCTTCTAGCTGCTCACCAACAAACTCGATGGCATCGGAGAGTTCTTCCAAGAGCTCTTCTTCAGGGTGCAGAGGATCGGTCTCCGGCCCCCCTTCACCGCCCATCGTGTCGTCACCTGTGTGCCCGGCAAACGTCGCCAGGGCTTTGCCGGGTTTTTCGAGATGCCGCAATAGTCGACGATCAGGCCGTTGTTCTTGCCCTCCTTCACGCGGTTGGCGCGGGCAATACGGCAAATCCATTCCGGCGGAGAAGCTCCACACGAAATTCGATCAACTCTTGCGGAAGCTTGTTCCAAGCGAATCCTTATTCAGGGCCGCGTCTCTCATGTTCAAAGATATTTGGGAGCATCGTTTGTCGCAAGGCGCAGCACAGAAGGCTGCCTTGGGTGCAGAGCTGATCAAGATCGAGCGCCAGGCATCGCAGTTACTTGATCGGATCGTTGAGACCGACGTTGTGAGCGTTATTAATGCCTACGAAGCTCGCTTTCGCAAACTGGAAGCTGACAAGCTGGCAGTCGCTGAGAAGCTCGCAACTTCCGGCCGCCCCGCCCGCACCTTCGACGATGCACTTAGAAACTCCCTAATGTTCCTCGCAAGCCCCTGGAAACTTTGGGAATCCGGTCAAGTTGAAAGCCGTCAAGCCGTGCTTAAACTGGCATTTTCAGGACCATTGACCTATCAGCGAAATGAGGATTAGAACACCAAATTTGACCTTACCTTTCAAGGTGTTAGGGCAAATTTTATCCGGTGAAAACGGGATGGTGCACCCGACAGAATTCGAATCTGTGACCTCTGCCTTCGGAGGGCAGCGCTCTATCCAGCTGAGCTACGGGTGCATCTTGTGTGTGCGATATTGCAAGGAACCGAATATCCCTCACTCACGGTGTCAATCTAGGCTCTTTTTCACTCCACGATCACCACCGGCGAACATGAACCCAACGGTTGAGGAACGAACTTCGTCACCTAACCCGCACGTATACGACTGATTATTCAGCTAGCCGAAACTGGGCGAGAACACAACCCAGACTGTCACTCTTGGCCAAAAATGTATCTGCGATACCCAGCGAAGCTTTCGGGGAGCAACGCCGACGCCGAAATCCCCGCGCTGGGCGGCACCTGGGATTGCTTTGGCCAGACGGGGCACAAACTAATTGTAAGGCAAGGCAGGCGAACTCGGGTGCACGCCCATCGATACGTCCGGCCTATGAGCCGACCGATTTGCGAAGTCATTTGCTATGTGCCTCCGCAAGGCGCACAGTGAGGCTATCGGAAGCAAGGCCACGGGCGTTTCCGATTAAGAGAACCTTGATCGCTCTTCCGCAACGGAGGAGCAGATGGCTCGAACCAGAAGCTTATTGTCCGATATTCGCCTTCTCATCGTCGAAGATGAGACGCTGATTGCCATTCTCCTGGAAGATTTCGCAGCCGAGTTGGGCTGCCGGATGTCAGTGACCTCTGCCACTGCCGAGCAGGCGCTCCTGGCTATCAAGACCTTTGTTCCACAAATGGCACTGGTGGAATGCTCGTTGAACCAATCTGGTCCCGAGTTCCGTGTTGCTAATGCGCTGGATGATGCGGCGATCCCGTTCATCTTCACCTCCTGCCACGATATTGGCGTGCTGCCGTCCCGGCACAGGCGCCAGACCGTCGTGGCGAAGCCGTTTTCGGTGGCGGCGCTCAAAAGTGCCATTCTTCGCATTCGTGCCGACCAGAAGTCCCAAGCCTGAGAAAGGCCTCCGCAATGACTCAGAACAGCCGAGACATTTACAAAAGCAGCAATGGCGACCGCTGGACCCTGGTGCGGATCGATGGGCGTGTCGTGGTGCGCCACCGGGCCAACGAGCCCTCGGGCGGCGCGACCAGCGATGCCGAATTGCTCGATTTCCTGAAGGCTGGGGCCTTGGCCCGGAAAAGCAGAGCCTGGTTCGCCTCATCGGCACGCTTATCGATGGTGATGCGACCAAAGCGACTGAGGTGCTGCCCAGTTCCAGCCATGCCGGTTGAATTGCCGCCTACCAAGAGCAGGGCTGCAACCATTTCGCGCCCAGCCATCGGCTATGGGCGCTCGATAGCCTTCGCTTCCGGCTTCATGCTGGTACTGGGCATTTTGCTCCTGGTCGGCGGCTGGGTGGTCATCGCCTAGAGGCCCCTGCAACGCTCGACCCAATGCTTAGCTACCTCGCTCTCAAGGAGCCAAAATGACGACTGCCTATCTGGTCCAGGGGTTCACCCTTAAGGGCTCCAAGCTCGTCGCGGATGTCGTGAGGCCCTGCAAAACCGAAGAATCGGCAATCGCGACCGCCGAACGGCTCGGTCCGATCCGCGCCGGGGTGGTTGCCTTCTCCCAGGAAGTCGACATCGAAACCGACGCCTATGACACGCCCATCGTGTTGCTCGAAATCGGGCGACTTCCGCCCGGCCTGTTCGAATAGACCTGCAATCAAACCGAGGAAATAGCCATGTCAAAAGACCGGAAAAACGGCAATCGCGAAGCCAAGAAACCAAAGGCCGTAAAGCTCCCGGCCGTCGAGACCACGGCAGTGAAGGGGACGGCCGCAGCGATCTCTGCGCCGAAGGCGAAACACTGACACCCTCCACGCTGCCAGCCAGGGCGCCCGCGATAGGACTGCCCGCTGTACCAGCTGTCGGCCGGGCCCAGCGCGCCCGCATCGATATTGTCCGCAAGCCCTGGGGCAGCCGCCACCTGCTGCCTTGGAGCGGCGTAATTGTACGCGGCGAGCCGGTGGGCGAGCTGTGGTACGAGCCGGCCGACGGGAATGCTGAGGCGCCGGCACTGTTGCTCAAACTGCTGTTCACCGAACAGCGCCTGTCGGTGCAGGTGCATCCCGATGACGCCTTCGCTCAATCCATCGGCCTGCCCAATGGCAAGACCGAGGCCTGGTATGTCCTTTCGGCCCGGCACGGCGCACAGGTGGCTATCGGGCTCAAGCGCGCGCTGACACCGGCAGAGCTGCGCGCGGCGATCCTTGATGGTTCGGTCGCCAAGCTGATCGGCTGGCGCGACGTGACGGCGGGCGAGGTCATTTACGTGCCGGCCGGCACCATCCACGCCATCGGACCAGGCCTCGTGATCGCCGAAATCCAGCAGCGCAGCGACGCCACATTCCGCATGTTCGACTATGGCCGGGATCGTGAACTGCATCTCGACAATGCCATTGCCGTGGCAGACGCAAATCCGCCCGCCCCGCAGGTGCCCGCCACCACGCTGAGCGAGGCTCGCACGGTTCTGATCGCCAATGAGTTTTTCATCCTCGAACGCCTCACCTTGTTGCCCGCATCCAGCCAGCGCCTGACGGCTTCGGGCGAGACCTGGATCATGGCCATATCCGGCCGGCTGGCTCTGGGCAAAGACGATCTCGATGTCGGGGAAGTCGCCCTCATGTCCGCCGGCCGCACCGAACTGGCCTCCGGCCCCGCAGGCGCTATCGTCCTTGTGGCCTATCCCGGCCCCGATGTGGCCGCAGGCCTTCTCGAAGCCGCAACCCATTTGGAGGTGTCGGCATGACACGCATCAAGCGCATCGCCTTTATCGGCAATTCCCTGCCGCGCCGTTGTGGCATTGCCACCTTCACCACCGATTTGCAGCAGGCCGTCGCCGCCTCGCCCTTGCCGCTCGAAACGGTAATCATCGCCATGACCGATGCCGGCCGCCGCTATACCTATCCCAAGGTTGTGGCCTTCGAGGTCGAGCAAGACCGGCTCGAGGATTATGTGCGGGCCGCCGAATTCATCAATAAGGGCGGCTTCGACGCGGTCTCGCTACAGCACGAATTCGGCATCTTCGGCGGCGAGGCCGGCGAATATATCCTGGACCTGCTCGACCGCCTCACCGTACCGGTGGTGACCACGTTGCACACCGTTTTGGCGGAACCCAGTACCGCGCAACGGCGTGTGTTGGAGCGCATCCTGGCCATGTCGGCGCGCGTCATCGTCATGGCCGAAAAGGGTCGTGAGCTGCTGCTCGCCATCGACGGCGCCAATGCCGCCAAGATCGAGGTGATCCCCCATGGCATTCCCGATTTCGCCTTTGTCGAGCCCGACGCGGCCAAGCTGAGCCTGGGTTACGGCGGCAAGACCGTCATCCTCACCTTTGGCCTGCTCTCGCCCAATAAGGGCATCGAGGTGATGATCGACGCCATGCCGCTGGTGCTCAAAAGCCGCCCCGATGCCATCTATGTCGTGCTGGGCGCGACACATCCCAACCTGGTGCGCGATCGGGGCGAGGCCTATCGCGAAAGCCTGCAGGCCCGTGCCGCGGAGCTGGGCATTGGCGAGCATGTCGTGTTTCTCGACCAGTTCGTCGATCGGCCCACGCTGCTGCAATATATCGCCATGTGCGATGTCTATGTGACGCCCTATCTCAACCAGGCGCAGATGACTTCGGGCACGCTGGCCTACAGCTTTGGCCTGGGCAATGCGGTGGTCTCGACACCTTATTGGCACGCGCAAGAGCTGCTCGCTGGCGAGAAGGGTATCCTGGTGCCCTTCGGCGATGCCAATGCCACCGGTCAGGCAATAGCCGGCCTGCTGAATGACGAGCCCCGGCGCCAGGCCATGCGCCGCCGTGCCTATGCGGATAGCCGCCACATGACCTGGGAGCGGACGGCCGAGCGCTATGTCTCCGTGCTCGAAGAGGTCAGTGCGCCAAAGCGTGCGCATAACCTGCTTCGCGGCCAGCAAACGCCCAAGCTGCCAGCCATGGCGCTCGATCATCTGGAAGCCATGAGTGATGGCACGGGGCTGTTCCAGCACGCCGTTCACTGCGTGCCCGACCGCGCCCATGGCTATTGCGTCGATGACAATGCCCGCGGCCTGTTGCTGGCCAGCGTGCTCGACGCCGATGGCCGCGAATGTCTGCCCGACCGGCTCACATCGGCCTATGCCGCCTTCGTGCAACACGCCTTCAATCCCGACAGCGGCCGCTTCCGCAATTTCATGAGCTTTGACCGCCGCTGGCTCGAAGAACAGGGCTCACAAGACAGCCATGGCCGCACCCTGTGGGCCCTGGGCGTTGCCGCCCGCAGCGGCGCATCGGCCTCGCGGCGGCAATGGGCAGCTGCGCTCTTTGCCCAGGCATTGCCCGTCGTGGAAAGCTTCGCCTCGCCCCGCGCCTGGGCGTTCACGCTGCTGGGCCTGCATGCCTATTGCGCCGTGGTGGCTAACGACAAATTTGCCGCCCGGCTGCGGCTGGTGCTCGCCGACCGCCTCGTCGCCCTGCTGCGTCGGGTGGAAACCCCTGATTGGATCTGGCTTGAAGAAGGCCTCTCCTATGACAATGCACGTCTCTGCGAAGCATTGATCCTTGCCGGCCGCGCCACCGCTAGCGAGGCCTATGGCGTTTCTGGATTGCGCATGCTCGGCTGGCTCATGGCCCGCCAGACCAGCCCAAGCGGCCAGTTCCGCCCGGTGGGCAGCAGCGGATTTTCCGATATCCGCCTGGCACCCAAACCCTTTGATCAGCAGCCGGTGGAAGCGGCCGCCACCATCGCTGCGTGCCTTGCTGCCTGGCGCATGACCGCGCAGCCGCGCTGGCGCGACGATGCCAGCCGGGCCTTTGCCTGGTTCCTGGGCAGCAATGATCTGGGCCTGCCCTTGGTCGATCCTGAAACCGGCTCGTGCCGGGATGGCCTCCATCCCGACCGTCGCAACGAAAATCGGGGCGGCGAATCCGTCGTCTCCTACCTGCTCAGCCTGGCCGATATGCGTCAGTTCGAACGTGTCGCGCTCGTGCCGGACCGCTCGCAGCCGCTGCATCGCGGCGATATTCAGCCTTTCCCAAAACCACAATTTCGAGGTCGCCTTGTCGCAAGCAACATTCCTGAACCGGCAGGCCCTTTATCTCCGTCCTGATCCCGCCCGGGTGATCGTTCGGCCCTTCAAGCCGGCCACCGAGCCCAAGGATTTCAAGCCGACCGACAAGACCCGCGCCAACCATATTGTCGACCGGGTCCTGGCTTTGGACGACGCAACCGTAGCCAGCCAATTGGCCGACGTGCTGGAAAACTTCCAGGGTCGGCATCGCAATCTGCTGCGCAGTTTTGAAACCCGCGCGGCGGAAATGGAGGAGGCGCTATTTGACCACGCGCCCTTCACCAAGCTGCAAAGCCAGCTGGTCGGCGCCTATTTTCTCAACGAATATTCCTTCGAAGCCTCGGCTCTGTTCAACCCGAGCATTGTCCCGCATCCCGACCAAACGCTGGCCCCACCGGGCGGCATGCGCTTCGTCCTCAGTCTGCGGGCGGTGGGAGAGGGCCATGTTTCCTCGCTGACCTTCCGGGCTGGCACGCTTTCCAAGGATGGCGCCGTCTCTATCGATCCCACGGCACGGTTGGCGGCAACAGCGAAGCTGCCCGACAATTTCGACCCACAGGTCGATGGGCCGGTCGAGGTGCTGTTTGACACCCAGGACATCAGCGAACGCGTGCTGTTCCCGGTCACCGCCGCCCAATCCAACGGCATCGAAGACGCCCGCTTCGTATTGTTCGAGGATGAGGGCGAGCGCACTTACTACGCCACCTACACTGCCTATGACGGCCGCGGCATCCGCTCCGAGCTCATCGAGACACAGGATTTTCTGAGCTTCCGCATGACCCCGCTCAAGGGCAGTGCGGCCCGCAACAAAGGCATGGCTTTGTTCCCTCGCAAGATCGACGGCCGCTACGCCATGATCGGTCGGCAGGACAATGAGAACCTCTATCTCATCTATTCCGATGATCTGCTGACCTGGGACGGCGGCAAGCCAATCCTCAGGCCGCAATGGCCTTGGGAATTCGTGCAGATCGGCAATTGCGGATCACCCATCGAGCTGGATGAAGGCTGGCTGCTCTTCACCCACGGGGTCGGTCCGGTGCGCCGCTATGCCATTGGGGCAGCGCTGCTCGATAAGGCCGATCCGAGCAAAGTCATTGCTCGCTCACGCGAGCCGCTGGTCCATCCGGATCCGTCCCAACGCGAAGGCTATGTGCCCAATGTCGTCTATACCTGCGGCGCCATCCGGCACGGCAGCCGCATCATTCTGCCCTATGCCGTATCAGATACATTCTCCAATTTCGCCACCATCAAGATCGAAGCACTGCTGGGCGCCATGAACCCGGTGTCCTGAGGCAGTGAGGCGAAACACGCGTCGTGAATGCCGGCTGTGTTTTCATGCTATCGCCCTTACCAGCCGACAAGGTATCAGGCTCGACATCATAGCGACGTACACAACGCGATGATCTTTACGCGCCAAAGTGGAAGGGCGGTCCGGTGACGATGGACCTTCACGTGTGCTGTGTATCCGCTTCATCGCCTGCGCTGAACTGGCGCATGGCGGTCCGCTGTTCGAGCGAAAGCACGGCTGCGGTACCGCAGCAGCTGTCATCGGCAAGAACATAGTGGCGGCAGGCAAGCCCAATGGCCCCTGCCGTCAAAAGTCAGCGCTTTACTTTTGCACCATGCCGGTCCTCGCGCATCTCGAACCACATGGCATTGAGAATGGCGAAACTGCAGGCGAGGCCGACCCCGAGAATCCAGGAAAAATACCACATGCTCGTCTCCTAATAGGCGTTGGGGTTCTTTTCGAGACTTTCCGTACTCACCGTGCCACGCATCACTCGGAACACCCAGCCGGTATAGAGGAGGATGATGGGCAGAAAAAAGCAGGTCACCAGCAGCATGATGAACAGCGTCAAATGGCTGGAGGAGGCGTCCCAGACGGTCAGGCTCGCCTCCGGCACCGTCGAGGATGGCAACAGGAAGGGAAATAGCGACAGGCCCGCCGTTGAAGTGATGCCGAAAATGCCGAGGCTGGAAGCCAGCAGTGCCGGCAACCGCCAGCGCGCCTGTAGCGCCAGCAAGGCGCCGATCATGCCAGCAAACCCCAGCACTGGGGCAAGGATCATCCAGGGATAGAGCCCATAATTGGCCAGCCACCCGCCCCGCGTCAGCGTCACAGTCTTGGCCAGCGGATTGATTGCCGCGTTGGGATCGACAACGCTGGTAATGGTATAGCCATCAACGCCCAGCGCGATCCACATGCCGCCCAGCGCGAAAAGGGCAATGGTCGCCATGGCCGAAATGGTGCCATAGCTCCGCGCCCGTTCGGCCAACGGGCCGGTGGTCCGCCCGGCGATTACACTGGCCCCTTGCGTCACGATCATGCCCAGGCTCACCAATCCGCAGAGCAGGGCAAACGGCATCAGCAGCAGGAAGAAGTTGCCGGTATAGAAGGCCCGCATCGTGTCATCGAGGTGGAATGGAGCGCCCAGCAGCACATTGCCCACCGCCACGCCAAAGATCAGCGAGGGCACGAAACCGCCAATGAACAGCGCCCAGTCCCAGGCCGCCCGCCAGCGCGGGTCTTTCACCTTGCCGCGGAACTTGAAGCCCACCGGCCGAAGGATCAGGGCCAAGAGGATCACGATCATGGCCAGATAAAAGCCAGAAAAGCTCACCGCATAGAGCGGCGGGAAGGCGGCAAAGATCGCCCCGCCCCCTAGCACCAACCATACCTGATTGCCCTCCCAGGTCGGCCCAACGAGATTGAGTAGCACGCGTCGTTCTTCATCGGTACGGGCGACAAAGGGCAGCAGCGCGCCCACGCCAAGGTCGCGCCCACCCATAATGGCAAAGCCAATCAGCAATATGCCCAGCAGCAGCCACCAGACCAGGCGCAGGGTTTCATAGTCGAGCGGAATGGAGCTCATGATCCAAGTTCCTTATTGGCGGGAGTAGCCGGAAGCGCGGCAATGACGAAGTCCTCGTCATCGGTGGGGCTGGCGGCAAAGAGCTTTTCCTGCGGCCCGGCCTTGATGATCTTGATCATCAGCAGGACCATGATGATCAGCAGCACGGTATAGAGCGCGACAAAGAAGCTGAGTGAGATCACCAGATCCCAGAAGCGCAGCCCCGAGGCGGCATAGAAGGTCGGGAGCACGCCCTCGACCACCCAGGGCTGGCGGCCATATTCAGCGATGAACCAGCCCGCTTCGATGGCGAGCCAGGGCAGCGGCAGTGTTGCCACCCCGATCCACAGCATGGTCCGGTTAGTGTCGATCCAGCCGCGCGAGGCGCGGTAGAACCACACGGCAAAGAAGGCAATGAAGAAGAAACCCACGCCCACCATCAGGCGGAAGCTCCAGAACAGGGGCCACACATCGGGCACGGTATCGAACGAGGCCAGGGCAATTTCCTCGCCCGTCGCATTCTCGATATCGGTCCGGTATTTCTTGAGCAGCAGGCCATAACCTAGATCGGCCCAATGCTGCTCGAACAGGGCGCGTGCCTCGGCATTGCTTCCATCGGCCCTGATGTCCTGCAGCGCGCCATAGGCGATCATGCCGGACTGGATGCGGATTGCCGCACGTTCGACCAATTCGGTGATGCCGGGCAATTCCATATCGAGCGAACGTGTGGTGATGATGCCTAGCACCCAGGGCAGACGCACCTCGAATACCGGTTCGCCCGGTATGCTGCTGGGAATGGCGAACAGGGTCAGCGCTGCAGGCGCGGGCTCGGTGTGATACATCGCCTCCATCGCGGCGATCTTCATCTTCTGCTGCTCGGTCGCGACATAGCCGCTCTCATCACCCAGAACCACGACCGACAGCGCCGAGGCGAGGCCAAAGCTGGCCGCCACGACCATAGAGCGTTTGGCCAGTTCCGCGTGCTTACCCTGCAGGAGGAACAGGCAGGAAATGGCGAAGATGAAGACGGCGCCGCAGACATAGCCCGCGCTCACCGTATGCACGAATTTGGCCTGCGCCACCGGATTGAAGATCACCGCCATGAAGTCGGTAACTTCCATGCGCATGGTATCGGGGTTGAATTTGGCGCCGACCGGATTCTGCATCCAGCCGTTGGCGATAAGGATCCACAGGGCCGAGAAATTAGCGCCCAAAGCGGTCAGCCAAGTGACGGCGAGGTGCCCCACCTTGCTCAGCCGGTCCCAGCCGAAAAAGAAGACGCCGATAAACGTAGCTTCGAGGAAAAAGGCCATCAGCCCTTCTATGGCCAGCGGCGCCCCGAAAACGTCGCCCACGTAATGACTGTAATAGCTCCAGTTCATGCCGAACTGGAACTCCATGACGATGCCGGTAGCCACGCCCATGGCAAAATTGACGCCGAACAGCGTGCCCCAAAAAAGAGTCGCCTTGCGCCAGATATCGCGCCCGGTCATCACGTAGACGCTCTCCATAATGGCCATCATGAAAGACAGGCCCAGGGTCAGCGGCACGAAAAGAAAATGGTACATGGCGGTGGCGGCAAATTGCCACCGCGAGAGTTCGACAACCGTCATGTCGATCATGGCGCGAATGCCCCTGTGAGTAAGCTCAGCCGCCGATTCGTGGCTGTCCCGAGGCTCTTTTGCCGTGTCGGGGGGCGAGCCGCCTTGATTCAGATCAAAGGTTGGGGCTGCAGCTTGGCTAATGTTGCCCGGACAGGAGCTTTTCACCGGCCGCAACAGACCGAGCCAGATGGGGATGCACTTGGGATACGCTGAGGACTATATGACGACTAAGGATCGCCTGCATGCCAAGGCACTCTCCGCCCTCACCCATCACGGCGGCCCATGGATCGGCCTGACGATCGCAGCGCCCCTCACTGGCGGGGTCCTGCTGATCTGCCAGACCTGGCTCTTTGCCGATATTCTGGGTCAGGCCATCGAGCATAACCGGCCGCTTGCCGCCCTCGCCCCGGCTATTGGCCTCGTCCTTGCCCTATTAATCATCCGTGCCACGCTCGGGGCACTGGGCGAACGGGCTGGCGTCAGCGCAGCCGAGGCCATCAAGCTCCAGTTACGCCAGGCCCTGTTTGCCCAATTGCTCGCCCGCCCGCCCCGCGCCGCCGACCAGCCCGCATCGGGTTCCGCCGCCTCCGTCATCATCGACCAGACCGAGGCGTTAGACGGGTACTTCGCCCGCTATCTGCCTGCCATGATCCAGGCGAGCGTGCTGCCGCTGGCCTTCGGCGCCGTTATCCTCCCGCTCGACTGGCTGGCGGGGCTCTTGTTTCTCGTCACTGCGCCCTTGATCCCGCTCTTCATGGCCCTGGTCGGCTGGGGCGCCCAGATCGCGACGACGCGGCAGGCCCGCGCGCTCAGCCAGCTCAATGGACGCTTCGCCGATCGGCTGCGGGGCCTGCTCACACTCAAACTGTTCGGCCGCGCCGAGGCGGAAACCGCGAGCATCGTCGCCGCCAGCGACGAATTGCGGCGACGCACTCTGCGCGTGCTACGCATCGCCTTTCTCTCCTCGGCCGTGCTGGAATTTTTTGCGGCCCTAGGTGTGGCAGGCATCGCGCTTTATGTGGGCCTCACCTATATCGGCTACCTGCAATTGCGCCCCGAACCGCTCAGCCTGCAGCTTGGTCTTTTCCTGCTGTTGATGGCGCCGGAGGTCTATAATCCCCTGCGCCAGCTCGCCGCCTGCTATCATGATCGCTCCAGCGCCAAGGCAGCCATCGGCGAAATAGAGGCGCAACTCGGCGTCCTCCCCACCACCATCGCCCGGCCCAGCGACGCTCCGCCTTTGCCCTACATTGCCGCCATTGCCGTGGCGCTCAGTGATTTCACCATCCGCACGCCCGATCGCAGCCGCGCAATTCTGGTCAACGCGGCGCTGCATGTCGCCGCGGGGGAACATGTCGCCATTCTGGGCCCCAGCGGCAGCGGCAAATCCACCCTGCTCGAAACCATCGCCCGTCTTCGCCCCCATGAGGGCTCGGCACATCTCGATCATATCGAACTGGCCGAATGGGCCGAATCCGACCTGCGCGGCCGCGTCACCCTGCTGAGCCAGAAGCCCCGGATCATCCATGCCAGCATGGCCGATAATATCGCCCTGGCTCGGCCCGGTGCCACGCCAGCGGAAATCGTCCGGGCGGCCGAGCTGGCGCATGTCCTGCCCTTTGCCGATGCCCTGCCCGATGGTCTCGATACCATGCTAGGTGAGGATGGCGTCGGCCTCTCCGGCGGTCAGGCCCAGCGCGTGGCGCTGGCGCGCATCTTCCTGCGCGATGCCGGACTGATCCTGCTGGATGAGCCTACGGCCCATCTTGATGGCGAGCTCGAACAGGCGGTGCTCAACAATCTGCTGCGCTATGCCCAGGGACGCACGCTGATCGTGGCTACCCATTCGCTCGCCGTAGCGGCACACTTGGGCAAGGCCTATCGCATTGCCGGCGGCCGCTTGCTGGCCACCCCAGTTCCCGCCGCCGGCAAACGGAGCGCGGCATGAAAGCACTTCTGGCCTTTCGCAGCCTCTTTGCAAGACAGGCGCGCGGCCTGTTACTGGCGCTCATCCTGTCGCTAGTGACACTGGCTGCGGGCATTGCCCTGCTCGGCACTTCGGGCTGGTTCATCACCGCGGCAGCGCTCACCTCAGCGGGCCTGGCATTCAATCTTTTTGCCCCCTCGGCGCTAGTGCGCGGCTTTTCCTTTATCCGCATCCTGGCGCGCTATGGCGAGCGCCTCACCGGACATGACGCCACCTTGCGCCTGCTGGCCGATATTCGCGGCTGGCTTTTTGCTCGCCTCTTTCCCCGCTTGCCGCTTGCTGACCGCAATATACGGCATGGCGACCTGGTCAGCCGGCTCACCGCCGACGTTGATGCGCTCGATACGGCTTTCCTTGTCGCCGTTGGTCCAGTCACAGCCGCGCTCGTTATCGGCGGAGCTGTTTCCACCATCCTCGTATTCCTGCTGCCGGCCGCTGCATTGGTCTATGCTCTTTGCTACGCTCTCGCCGTTCTCGCCGCACCAGTCCTGCTGGTCCTGTACACTCGCCGTGCCGGTAGCCAGGTGGTTGCCCGCGCGGCCGATGCGCGCCTTGCAACGCTCGATGGCATTGATGGTCATACCGACTTGCTGGCCATGGGCATACTGGGGACCACCCACGCCAATTTCGCGATCAAGGCGACCCAACTCGCGGCGGCGCGTGGGCAAATAGCAAGCCTCATTGCCATTGCGACCGCAATCGTACAGACGCTCGCTGCACTGGCTTTGGTCGGCGTACTATGGATTGGCCTTGACCATTTCAACCGCGGCGAAATCGATGCTGCGCTCCTGGTTGGGTTACTGCTGGCCGTGCTCGGCAGCTTTGAGGCATCCAATGCCATCGTGCGCAGCGTGGGCAAGCTCAGTACCGCTATGGCCGCCGCCGAGCGGCTGATGGCCATGGCAGAAACACCGGTCAGCGTCGCCGACCCCGCCCAGCCGCAACCAATTCCAACGCAAGCGGCTATTGTCATCGACAACGTCACCTTCTGCTATGGCGGCAGCGCCCCGGTCCTCAGCAATATCAACCTGACCCTCATGCCCGGCGAGCACATTGCCATTGTCGGCCCAAGCGGCGGCGGCAAATCTAGCCTGCTCAAGCTGCTTCTGCGCCTGAGCGATCCGCAATCGGGCCGCATCACCCTGGGGGGCGTGCCGCTCGCCAATTTGCGGCAAGCCGACCTTCATGCCCATATTGCCCTGCTCGGCCAGGACAGCCAGGTGTTCCATGACACCATCCGCGCCAATCTGCTGATCGGCCGTGCCAATGCCAGCGAGCCCGACCTCTGGGCAGCGCTTGCCGATGCCGGGATTGCCGATTTCGTGCGTAGCCTGCCGCGCGGCCTCGACAGTCTTCTGGGTGAAACGGGCAAAACTGTCTCGGCCGGCCAGGGCCGCCGCCTCTGCCTCGCCCGCACCCTGCTCAGCAACGCGCCGGTCATCCTGCTCGACGAACCCACTACGGGCCTGGACCGCGACGCGGAACTGGCCTTTTTCGCCACCATCAAAACCGCCATGGCCGGCCGCACCACCATCCTTGTCACTCACGCCGCCATCCCCGATGGGACGGTGGACCGCGTGGTGAGCATCAGGAATGGGGTGCTGGGGGAGTAATTCGCACAACGCGCGCGCCTGCCTCCTGGCCTCACTTTGATAGGGTAGCCACAGGGTGTTTAGAAGAAAGCAGCCCTACCCACACTGCACCCGCAGTCGCGCCAGGTCCGGCACAGTTACATGCCGGTAGTTCTCAATCCCGATCACGCCATCGGCCTTGAACTTGCTCATCTGCCGGCTCACCGTCTCGATGGTCAGACCCAGAAAATCGCCGATATCAGCCCGGCTCAACGGTAGGTCAAAGCTGGTGCGAGGTTTGTCCTGGTCGGGGGTCGCATGGCTGGCAATAAGACAGAGGAAGCTGGCCACCTTTTCGGCCGCCGTCTTCCTACCCAACGTCACCATCCAGTCGCGCGCCTCGTCCAATTCCCGTAACGTCTGCAGCATGATGCTGTGTTTGAAATCGGGGCTGTCGCGGAGCACCGTTTCCATCGCCGATCTCGATACAACGCAAAGATCGACATCCGATGCAGCTTCGGCAGTTACCCGGCTTTCATTGGCGAAGAGCCGCCCCGTTAGGTCGGGAGCAAACTGCAGCCCCACCAATTGCTGGCGGCCGTCCTCAAGTACCTTTGACAGCTTAACCACCCCATGCAGCAGACTACCATAGCCACCGATTGGCATCGCGTCGGCGGCCAACGCCTCGCCGGCATCGTAGTGCACCCGTCGGCTTTGACTCGCCAGCCGACCCAATTGGTCGGAGCTTAGGGCCGCGCAGCTACCCTTTCGCCGCGACGGGCAGTTCTGGCAAAAAAGCGGAATATCGATAGTTTCAGAGCAAGTTGAAACAGACAGCATTTTGGCGCCTCCTGGGCGATCTATGCTTTAAACTGGTGCAAGGCGCCCGTTAAGCCGGTCAGCTGTCGCAGTGCTATCCTGTCGCATGCATAGCTGCGGGCGCGGTGCAGTACATCCTAATAGGGATTGGCGTTGGCCGCCTGCCCGGCTCATCCCGCCAATGGCTGCGATACTCCATCTAGGGCCTTAAGGCCGGGGACTGTCATTGGCCTGCGATTGTCGTAGTCGGTGTTTTCCCAGCCAGCGATGCCGCCTCTCGGCGGCAGATGACTCCGCGCGGCCATTGACACAAACGACGATAGAGAAACTGCCATTCAGGTGCGCTACGGCACTACCTTGCTCGGCCGCCTTACTACAAATGCCACAAGAAATCCCAGATACACTGCCCCTGGAACCACCAAGACGTTGATGCCCAACACCTTGTAGCCCAGTCCCCCTAGCAGCCCGCCGAGCAGCAGCGATATCCACACCAGCATGTGCTGCGCCCATCGCCAGGGTGGCGCGAGGCGGTAGAGGGCGCGGGCAAGGTCTTGGCCGGCTGCGAACAAGGTGCCGGTGACGAACGTGGTGCCGAGCCGCACCGAGCCGGTAGAGGGTAAAATGGCGTTCTGGGCGCCAGCGCCTGCGGCCAAAGCCAGCATGAACTGGTCGGGCGGAAAGCCCAAATAGGCAAGGACCAGCGTAGCGATAAAAGTCGCCACCACGAAACCCGTTACGGCGGCCGAACCCCAGCGCGTTCCGGCGATCAGGGCCAGCATGGAACCGGCAACGCTGCCCAGCAGGAACAGTGCCACCAGCGAAGCGGTGATCCGCGCCACCGACCAGGCGCCCAGCGCCAGCGCATCGCCCAACTGGGTGATATTGCCGCTCATGAAAGAGGTGAAGTGTCCGCCCAGTTCGACAAAGCCCACCACATCGACAAAGCCAGCAGCCGCGGTGAGCAGCAGGCCGAGGCTGAGTTGAGGCGTGGGTGTCATGGACAGATTCTATCTAGGTTCTACCGAGAGTTGCAACTGGGGGTTACCTCGGTGCCGCCGTCAGCAAGTGGTCCGGAACCGCTGCGGTGCGGGTGGCGTCATTTTCCGAATTCACCGCTTTTGTGACCGATCGGATGAAGCAAAGAACGAAGAAAGCCTGCGCCATAGCGGAGTACAGGTGATCGTTTGCGGAACGCCGGGCCGTTAGCCGTCAGCAACCGGGGACCGATCCGGCCGATCTAGCCTTTTACGGCACCGGCCGTCATCGAGCCTGAAATCTGTCGATACATCACAAGGCCCAGCAACATAGGCGGCAGGGCACCCAGGATCATGACCGCGGAGGCCATGCCCCACTGAATGCCGCCACCGCTAGCCGAGAAGAAGAACGAGGCGCCCACCGTCATCGGCACGGCCTTGTTGGTGGTCAGCATGAGACCGAAGAGGAATTCGTTCCAGGCGGTGATGAAGCCGAAGATGAAGGTGGTGACTAGCGCTGGCCGTACCACCGGTCGAATGATCCGCCACATAATCTGGAGGGTGGTGGCACCGTCGATTTTTGCAGCTTCGTCGAGCTCGATGGGGACTTCGGCAATGGCGTTGACAAGAATAATCAGTGCCAGGGGCAGATTGACGATGGTCAGGATCAGCCCCAGCCCGAGCTGTGTGTCGAGTAGCCCAAGCCACTGAAACATCATGTAGAGCGGAATGGCAAAGATGATGAGCGGCACCGCGCGCAGATTGACGATGACGGGCATTAGCGTTCTGCGGCCGAAATCACCGCGCGCAATAGCGTAAGCTGCAGGGAAGGCAAGAATGATCGCCAGGGTCGTGCCAATGATTGCGGCAGCAACGCTATTAGCAAGATAGGCGAATATGTTGAGCCGGTCGCTGACCTGCAGAACGCGGGCATAATTGTCGAGCGTTGGCGCATTGATCCAAAAACCGGGATTGGTCGATAGTTCTCGTGCACTTTTGAACGAGGTGATCAACGTCACCAGAACGGGGAAGTTCATGGCAAGGACTGCCACGACCAGCACCAGCCAACGCAACGCCTTGATCATGCTTTTCTCCGACTGGCAGCCAGCGCGTTCAGGCCCCAGAGCACAGCAAACGAAGCGATGAACAGCACCACCGAGGCCGCCACGGCTTTGCCAATCGCACCCTGTTTAAAGAAAGCTTCGTAGATATAGATCGACAGCGACATGGTGCTGCCGCCTGCACCGCTGCCCGTGAGTGTGTAGACATTGTCGAAGACACGAAAGCCATCGATGAAGCGAATGAAGAGAGCGACCACGATCGTGGGCGCCATCAGCGGCAATTCGATGCGCTTGAGGATCTGCCAGGAGGTGGCGCCATCGATTAGCGCGGCGTCGCGCACATCCTGGGGAATGGCTTGGTAGGCCATATGAAAAAGCAAGAAAGCGAACGGCGTCCACTGCAGTGTTTCGATTACGCTAAGCGTCCAGAACGCACTGCCGACATCGAGGAAGGCCGGACTCGAGCCGAACCAATCGTATAGATAAAACGGGATCGGTCCGACGAATTCATGCAGCACCAGGCGATACATCAGCCCGATCATGGCGGGTGCCACCATCAGCGGCAACATTAGGGGGGCGAGAAGCCATGAACGCTTGGCCAGAAGCGGCGCGAGGAAGATGGCGAGGAACAGCCCGATCAGGCATTCGGCCAAAGCCGTAACCACGCCGAAGCGCAGGGAGAACCAGCTGGCGCGCCAGAAGTCGTCGTCGGTGAGTACGGCCAGATAATTGCCAAGGCCCGACAGGGTGGGACTGCGCAATGTTTCGAAACGGACTTCGGACACCGAATAGACAACGTTCACCAGAGCCGGGAAGCCCAGGAACAGCAGAAGAAACACCACCATCGGCGCCGTCAAAATCGCCCAATCGTGGCTACGGATGCGTTCCATCATACCTCAAGATCATGTGGGGCCTGGCCCGTAGTGGCCAGGCCCGTTGCGTGACGTTGACTACTTCAGCAGTTCTTCCATACCGGCCTTGGTGTTGGCCAAGGTGGTGTCGAGGTCCTGCTGGCCGGACCAATAGGCGGTGAACTCCTTGGCCTGCAGCTCATAGATGGACAGGGCATTGGCCGATGTTGCACCATTCATCACATAGCCATAGGCGCTGGCGAATTCACCAAGCTGGACGAGGTCGGGGCGTTCCTCGGCAATCTTGGCGACCACGTCTGGCGCCAGGGCCGGCGAACCACCGGCCCGCGCATAGGTGAGCGCCGCATCTTCGGTGGCGAGCCACTGCAGGAATTGAATGGCGCCTTCCTTGTTTTTGGCGTTCTTGTTTATACCCAGACCAAGACCGTGGATGTGATCGGCGCGCGCTTCCGGACCGGCCGGCGGGGCAACGATCCCGACGACGTCGGCCACTGCCGGGGACTTTTCCGGGTCGGTCAATTCGGCTGCCGCGGCATTCCATTGCAGGGCCGTGGCGGCCTGGCCAGCGCCAAACGCGGCATTGGTTTCGGCATATTCGTAACTCAGCGAATCCTTTGGCGTAGCGCCGGCATCATAGAGCGTCTTATAGAGTTCAAGCCCCTCGCGATAAGCCTCGGAGTTAACTGTCACCGCGCCCGATGCATCGCGCCAATCGCCGCCATAGGAGCGCGGAAGGGACTGGAAGACCATCATGTTGAACAGCAGGTTCTTCAGCTGCAACACGGTGCCGTACCGGACTGGGCTATCAGGATTGATGGACTGCGTGAAATAGAGCGCGGTTGCCGCCCAGTCCTCCCAAGTCCAGCTATCGGGGTCTTTTGGCTCGAGCGCCGTGCCGAGATATTTTTGAGAGATCTCGGCGTACTTAGCCTTGGCGCCATCGTCGGCCAGAAGTTGGTCGATTAGATCCTTGCGGAAATACATGAAGTGGGCCGACAGATCGGTTGGCACGCCAAATTGCTTGCCCTCAAACTGCATGGTGCTGAGCGTGGACTCGCCATAGGTCGCAACCGCCGCGTCGCCGAGGTCGATCGGCTCCATATACGGAGCGTAGCGACCGATCGAATAGGTAGCGATCAGGTTGACGTCGAAGGCGTCCGAGCCGGCAGCCATGTCGGCCTGCAGCTTGTCGTAGAAGCCTTCGCGGTTGAAGAACAACAACTCCACCTTATCGTCGGCGGCAACGCTGTCCTGGGCGTTATAGGCTTCGACGGTGGCGCGTAGCGCAGTTTCTTCCGAGCCGCCGGGCCAACCCAATACAGTCACCGCCGCCTGGGCGGTGCCGACCAGTGCGAGCGACGCAGACATGATGGCGGCCAATGAAACGCTTGTCCCGTTCCGAATCTTCATTTTACTTCCCTTTGTCCCTGTATTCTGCGCCGGGCAGCCCCTCAGCCGTCCAGTCGGTTCCCTTGGATCGAAAAGCGAGATCGGCCACGCCGATCACACCAGCATGGCGTCCAAGCCGGGAGGCCACGATTCGAGGCTTGAGCCGAACGGGCTCAGCTGGAATTTTGTCGATGACCCGGTCGAGATAACCGTCGGCCAGACCAATGCCCCCGCCGATGACGATCCTGTCCGGATCAAACATTAGCTGGATGTCCCGACACAGCAGCGCCACTCTGCCGGCGGACTGATCGATGATGGAATTTGCCCAGGTCGCGCCTTGGCGTGCGGCGGCAAAGACGGCGGGCGCATCGACCTGATGTCCAGCCCTGGATGCCTGATCGGCAATCCAACGGCCAGAAACCTGATCTTCCAGCGGACCAGCGCCGGCGCTCGGCGATTGCAGCAGTCCGAAATGGCCGGCAATGCCCAGGAGCGGCTTGCCATTGAGCACAAGACCGCCGCCAATGCCGGTGGAGATGGTGAGGAAAGCGATGTCCTGCCCCTGCCCCGCGCCAAATCGATGCTCGCCCCAGGCGGCGGCCTGCGCGTCATTGGCGGCAAAGACAGGCAGATCGAATGCCTGCCGGAGCCTATCGACCAACGGATAGGCTTCCGGGATGGTCAGAGTAGCAGGATTGAGTGCGGACCACAGATCATTGTCGATGATGCCTGTGACGGCAATGCTGACCCTCTCCACCTGGCCGCGCCAGGCAGCGGACTTTTTAGCCAGATCATCGATCCAGCGATCAGGTCCGGCGTCGCGTTGCGTCGACAGGGTGACCTCATCGCGGACTGTGCCGTTTTCGACCAGAGCGGCGATGATCTTGGTGCCGCCGATGTCGATGGCCAGCACGGGCTTGCTCGATGGCTGGCGATCAGCAAAACCGTGCTCGACGGCCTCCTTGAACCAGGAGGTTGCATGCTCGGTGCGCGTGATGGCCGAGCCAACCACGACGGCATAGGCACCCGCCCGTGCCGCAGCACTAGCCTGATCAGTCGAGCGGATGCGGCCTTCGGCAATTACGAAGGGCGTGAGACGGACCATGTCGGCAATGAGCCCGAGATCGGGATCGACCGGCTCAGCTTCACCGACGTAGCCTGAAAGGGTCGTACCGACAAAATCGATGCCTGCCGCGAGAGCACGCTGCGCGTCCTGAAGGGAGGAGCAGTCGGCCATAGTGAGTTTGCCCTTGGCTTTGACGGCGGCGATGAGTTCGGCAACGCTGGCGGGCCGAGTGCGGTCGGTGGCGTCGAAAGCCACGATATCGGCGCCCGCCTCGGCCAGCGCTATGGCATCCTCGACATAGGGAGTGATGCGCACGGGGCTATCGCTAAGATCACGTTTGATAATGCCGACGATAGGAGCGCTGGTAGCGGCGCGGACGGCGCGCAAATACGGCAGCGACTCGATCCGCAACGCGCCCGCGCCCGATGACAGGGCGGCAAGGGCGAACCCGACCACCATTTCGGGATTATCCATCGGCCCACCGGGAACCGGCTGGCAGGATACAATAAGTACGTTCTTGAGAGCTTCGCGCTGCACCGGCAACCCCTGATTGCCGGCAACGATATCGAGAGTATACCAGATTACAACCAGTTTTTCACTGGTATTAGCGCTTCAGCTCCAGCACGAAATCATAGGCGTCCCCGCGGTAACGCGATTCCGTGAATTCCACGATCTGCTCGTCGGCCAAAAAGCAGCGTCGCTCCATGACGAGCAATGGCAGTCCCAGATCGCATTGCAAGTGCTGCGCGTCGTTAGCGGAAGCGGGACGCGAGCGCATGCGTTGGATGGCTCGCTGCGGCATGGCGCCAAGCCGCTCAAGCGCTTCATAGAGCGAATCCCCGATTAGATCCGGCGAGGTAATAAAGCGGGCCGGAACAGCGGAGGTCTCCACTGCCATGGGGATGCCGTCGGCCGTTCGTATGCGCTTCATACGGATGACTTGACTGTCCGCCGATACGCCCAACGCCATCATTTCGGCGGGCGAAGGACGGCACATCTGCTTGGAAATCCAGATGCATCCCGGCTCCAGACCACGGGCCGACATATCTTCTGAAAAGCTGGTCAAGGTCGCCAGCGACTTCTCGACACGCGAGCCGACTTCCGTTCTCGCCCCCTGCCGTCGATGGGCTAGCCCCTCCTCCACAAGCAGCGCGATGGCCTTGCGAACAGTTACCCGTGACAGTGCCAGCGCGTCCGACAAGGTCCGTTCACCGGGCAGGACTGCACCAGGCTTGAGACTGTTGCTAAGGATCGCGCCCTCAATGGAAAATTTGAGCCGCTTGTGAAGGGGCTGGCCGGAATCAGCGTCCGCCATATTGCGCTTCAACCACTCTATGAAGTCGTCGGTGCTCATAACATCATCCAGTCCCGCAGGCACAAAATCGATACGCATCGAGTCACCACTTAGCAACTGGTATTATACGTATCTATCTGGGGGCGTGCCCTCTGAAGAATGAAGGGACGGAAATTAGTCCGTACCCCTCCACCAGCGCAGTATCCCGGAGCTGACTACGGGGAAACCGGAATTGCGACATGCATCACCTGGCCGGCGTTTGGCGATATCCCTGATCACGATCTTCTGGATCCGCCTGACCTGCCGAAGACATCGGAAGCCACGGGATCGCAAAAGGGTATTGGACTTATCCGTCGGATTGCAGCAGCCATCTGCTCCACCAGTTCAGCGGTGCTGAAGGTCTGTTTATGTACAATCGCAGCGAAGCTCACCGTTTCGTCGATTACTCGGATGGCCGAAGCCACGGCGGCTGCACAAAGTCGGATGTCGAAATCCTGTGACGACCGGCCTAAGCGATCCGCAATAATGAGCGCAAGATCGGGCTCGCTTTGATGGCGAGACATCAACCATGACGTCTGCAACTCTGGCTCTTCCGCCAATTTTGCGACTAGACGAACAATCAGAAAACCATCGGCTATCTCCTGGTCGGTCTTAGTCTCGAGTGCGAACGTTTTTGCGAACTGTTCTTCGATCGAAATGTCCTTCGGCCAAGCTCGCAACTGTTCGCAGAAGTCGGTCATCGACTTCGCGAAAAGGGGTTCAACGCAACTTTCCTTCGATCTGAAATATCGCCAGATCGTGCGAGCCGACAGCCCGGCAGCGGCCGCAATATCGTCGCCGCTGGTCCCAGCCACCCCACGCTCGAGAAAAAGCTTCGCCGCATGACGCGAGATGTCCAATCTCGTCGCTTCCCGAGATGTCAATTTTGATCCCCGTGCAGACATGGTCTGACACTAAGTGACATTTAAGTCCGGCATCAAGGTGTTTTTCCCGTCCAAGATCGATTATAGAACACATTTATGTCACTAAGTGACATATTATGTGTCTGTTCACGTCTTTCGGCGTGGTCCGAGCGCCTGTGCGACGACCATTCGCTGGAGAGGAGATTATCGATGAAACCAAAAGCGATGATATTCGCGCTCGCTGCCCTTGCAGCCGTGCCGGCCCTAGCCCAGGAGCCTCCCATGGAGACCTTCAACTATCCCGAAACCAAACGTCTGGACGTTTCCGAAGAACTCTTCGGTCGGACGTTCGTAGATCCATACCGTTGGCTCGAAACCGACTTGCGCAGTGATGACGATGTTGCACGCTGGGTGACGACGCAGAATGCCTTGACCAGAAATTACCTGGACACCTTGCCAACCCGAGATGTCTTCTGTGATCGTCTGGCATCAGTGCTCGACTATGAGCAGGCCACCGCGCCGATCAAACGGGCAAACCGGTACTTCTTCACGCGAAATGCGACGACCACCAATCAGCCAGCGCTACTGGTCCGCGATGGTGCAACCGGCGAAGACCAAGTGCTTATCGATCCCAACACTTGGTCTGAAGACAACGCTGATGCGCTGGCCGAATGGTCGGTTTCCGACAATGGCAAATACATCGCCTACGGCGTTCAATCTGGTGGCAGCGACTGGCGAACCATTCAGGTTCTGGACGTTGACACGCAACAGGTGCGGCAGGACGAGGTGAAATGGGCACGGTTTACCCAGATCGCTTGGGACAAGGCGGGTAAAGGCTTTTTCTACTCGAGTTTCCCCGAGCCAAAGGGCGACGCTGGTGCCTCCGCAGCCGTGTCAGGCCATGCAGTCTATTATCATGCTTTGGGCACTGAACAGGCCGATGATCGGCTGGTCTATTCTACACCGGACGATCCAAAGCTGCTTCACCTCTCGGATCGCAGCGACGATGGCCGCTACCTGTTCATCGCCTCGACGGCATCAGTTGGTGTCAATGCACTGACCGTCATCGACCTGTCGACCGAAGATTGGGCGCCTCGCACCGTCGTTGAAGGCTTCGATGCCGAATGGTCAGTCGTTGGCAACAGCGATGACAGACTCTTCATCCTTACCAGCGACAACGCCGAACGCCGAAAACTGGTGACGCTCGATCTGGATGATGCGGAAGGTAAAGTCGTTGAGATCGTCCCCGAAGACGATGCGGTGCTTACCCGGGCGGTGCTCGTCGGGGGGCGTCTTATCGCCTACTATCTGGTCAACGCTAATACCGAAGTTCGCCGGTTCAACTTGAACGGCACGCCAGAGGGCAAAGTAGATTTGCCCGGTATTGGCAGTGCAGCCGTTATGCAGGGAGACGCCGCAGACACCGAGGCATTCTTCCTTTTCTCAAGCTATAACATGCCTATCTCGGTGCTTCGCTATGACGTCGATAAGAACGCCGTGTCTACATGGTTCGAACCAAAAGTTCCGGTCGATCTCGATCGCGTAAAGGTAGAGCAGCGCTTCTATCATTCCCATGATGGCACCCGGGTCCCGATCTTCATCGTCAGACGCGACGATGTCGATGCGGCCGCGCCGACCCTGCTCTACGGCTACGGCGGCTACGCGGTGAGTCAGGTGCCGGTTTACAACCCTGCGCAGATGGCTTGGGTCGAGCAAGGCGGGGTCCTTGCTGTCGCCAACATTCGTGGTGGCGGTGAGTATGGCCGTGCCTGGCACATGGCCGGTCGGTTGGTGAACAAGCAGAATGTCTTCGACGACTTCATCGCCGCAGCCGAATTCCTGAAGGCCGAAGGCATTACGTCAGAAAAAGGTTTGGCCATTCAAGGCGAGTCCAATGGCGGGCTGCTGGTCGGTGCCGTCGTCAACCAACGTCCAGATCTATTCGACGCGGCTCTTCCGGGCGTGGGTGTGATGGACATGCTCAGGTTCCACAAGTTCACCGGTGGAGCCATGTGGATATCGGACTTCGGCAATCCCGACATCGAGGCCGATTTCGACAATCTCCTTGCTTACTCGCCCTATCACAACATTAACCCCCGACCCGGTGTTGACTATCCCGCTATCCTGGCGACCACGGCCGAAGCGGACGATCGTGTCGTACCAGGACACACGTTCAAATACGTTGCCCGGCTGCAAGCCGAGGAACTAGGCCCAAAGCCCCGATTGGTCAGGGTGGAGGCCCGCGCTGGTCATGGCGCCGGCATGCCATTGGACAAGTTGGTCTCCCTCTATGCCGACATGTGGGCGTTCGCAGCACGTTGGACTGGGCTCAAAGTCGCTCCGGTCAAGTAATCAATTCCTCAATTCAAGAGACCTAAGCTATGAAGCATACTCCTTTTTCTAGACGTCACCGCTCTGCCCAGTCTCTCGCACTTGTCATCATGATTGGCTCTTTTTTGGCTGGTTGTGCCACCACTGCCGAGCAACGGCAGGCCGAACTGAATGAAGACATGGTGACCTGTGCCAACTTCGGATCGCGCTATGGTTCAGCCCAGCACACGCAATGCATGCTGATCCAACAGCAGCGTCGAGATGGGGAAGCGTTAGCCGCCCTGGAACGCGCCCGCATCGCGTCCGAGATTAGCAGAAATACGCAGGAAATGATCGACGCCCGAAAAGAGGAGGCGAACTAACTTAATCCGACCAGCCGGCTTAGCGGCCGGCTGGATCGGCCCACGAAGCGTTTCAGCCTTGACTTTGTCCCGTCCGTTCGCAGGCGACAAAGGGGGGTTCGCAGTCCGTCAGCTTTTGTCCCAATGTCGTGCGAAGCAGGTACGCAGCCATGGATATGGGATGGACATTCAGCACTTGAACTTTGACCCGCAACCAACGATGGCCGGTAACAACCTAGTACTTCGCCCGCTGAACCCACTCGCTCGTGATCTAGCAGTCTTCCCGCGATATGTTGGCAGACAGTAGTGACCTTGGCAATCAACCCCAGCCTATCCAACAATTTGAAAATCGAACTCCAAGTGATGTGTGCCATCAGCATCGACTGTCATTTGCCCGGCGCCCGAGATTCCGGAAAATCCACCGGTACCGCTTCCCTCGACAATGGCAATAAACTCATTGCTCCGATCGCTGCCCTTGGTCGAGGCGGAGTGAAGAAAATTGAAGGTGCCGGTTCTGCCGGCAATCGTGCCTTCGAAGCTTTCCATCGCCACGTAAGAGCCGACTCCACTTGCCTGATCGAAGGCGGCCGTAAAGATCGTGGCGGATCGGCCGACAATTCCGCCTGAATATGTCTTCTCCATCGTGCTGACGCCAACCGGCATGGCGGTCGAAATGGCCGGCACAGGAGCCAACTGCGTCGGCTTGAAATTGCTGACCGTGAATGTTCCGCGTGCCTTCATCTGATCTCTCCTCGTTGGGGGTATGATTGCTCAGCCACAAGGCTGAGGGTCCAGTCTCATGACGATTGCGGGACCGAAGCGGGTGTCGGTGTCTCCAACAATCTTGAACCCGCAGGCCAGGTAGAATGGCTTGGCGTCAGGGCTGGCGACAACATGCAGCGGCGTCAATGCAGGATCCTCGCTACGCTGCCGAACCGTCACCTCGACCAGGCGGCGCCCGATTCCCTGTTTCCACCGAGACGGGTCAACAAAAAGACCTTCCAGCTCCAGTCCATCGTCCCGGCGGCTGATTGCGGCCAGTCCAACGATCTCGCCTCCCTCCTCCGCAACGACTACCTGGCCGGAGTCTATTTGCCTGTCCGGCACCAGCAGGAATTCGGGATGGGCCAAAAGTGCCTCCCTGTACTCATCGCTGACAAGCGAAGCCGCTCGCTTGATCCGATTGAGACTGTCGCGGTCGGCAGATGTCGCGTTACGAAACTGAATGCGGGTCATGCTTCCCGGCCTTTGCGGTGACTAGCGGTTGCGCGACAACATCCAATAATCGTTTGGCAGCCACAGCGGCCCCATCCCGGTGGATACGTTGGGCCATGGCCGAGGCTGCCTTTTGCACTTTTGGATTGAGTGCTTCCAGGAGCGCCAAAGAAAGCGAGCTCGATGTCAAAACTGGACCGTCGTGGACAGCGCCTATTCTCAAAGCGCTGACGCGACTGGCCCAATAGGGCTGATCAGCCGCTTGCGGAACGACGACCTGCGGAATTCCCGCCATGGCCCCGGCGATCGTCGTGCCGGCGCCGCCATGATGCACCACTGCCGCCATGCGGGGAAACAGCGCCTGCTGGTTGACCTCTCCGACTGAAAAGCAGTCCTTTTCCGCATCGATGGTTGCCAAGTCGGACCAACCACGTGCCAAGACAATGCGATGCCCAAGTTCGCGTATAGCTTCGATCGCCATCCTCGCGCTATCGCTCGCCATCCGCATGCTGCCAAAACCCACATAGATGGGCGGGGCGCCGGCATCCAGGAACGCCAGAAGGTCGCGAGGTAGGGGGCGATCATCAGTCGAGACCCAAGCACCCGTGCGATCGAGCTGCATTTCCTGCCGGTCACTTAGCGGGCTCAACAGAGGGTCGGCCGCCAGCCAAGGGCGGGCAGTGAACAAGAACTCCATAGCATTGCTGATCGGCGGCAAATTGATGGAGGCTCGATGAGCATTGATCGCCGCCACTGCCAAAGGCTGCCACGGTTGCGGCTTGAGCAGACTAGGCGAGAAGAGCACAAAGCGTAGCGGAATGCCGACCCGCTCCGCGACTGAGCTGGCGACGAAGTGCAACATACCGCTGGCGACCATTACATCGCAATCTTGCGCGGCCTCTACCAAGGTCGGATAGGTCACAGCGACGTGCTGACCGACATAGTCATCAACGCTAAAGACCTTCTCTTCGGCGGTTGATGGCTGGTCCGCCCAGGATCGCCAGCTTTTCGGGAAGGGTACCGACGGTATTGCGTAGCGATCCAATAGCTCCACGAACTCACGGTCCGGCGGGACGCAGGCCTTCACCTCTACACCTTGCCCAAGCAGTTGAACCGCCAGCGCGGCGATGGGCTCGACGTCCCCCCTTGATCCATAGCTAGCCAGCAATACGCGCATCATTTACCTCCAAACCGAACACGTTCACCGCGGTGTACGACGGGTAACCACTCTTGAAGCAAGGCCCTTGTGCCCCATATGTGCACTGTGAGAGCTGCCCTCGCGGCGTATTGCCAACAGGTGATAACCTGTTCCAAATAAGCCGCTATTCAGACCTTGGCGACTGACGTGGCAGCATTAGCCCGATGCCGTCGATGAGGCGCTCGAGACCAAATCTAAACCCCAAATCGGGATCACCCGGGGCATCGTAATATGCCCCCGCTGCGGCACCAACACGTTGGGCAAGAGGGTACCGGTCTCCTAGGACTTTGGCCAATAGGGGGCCTCGTTCTCGCCACCAGACGTCATCTGCCTGCCCGGTCCGATGCACCGCCGCCGCGGCATCCAGCTTGGTCTTGGCCGCGCCCCGCACGAAGTTCAGCACGGTAGCGAGTACAAGATCCATTTCCACGTCCGAAAGACCCACCCCCTCGAGTGCTGAGAGTTCGAAATCGTATTTGGCGATGACATTAGGTCCCAGAACAGGCCTGAAGCCTTCGACATCGGCAAGCCACGGATGGTGCATCAAGAGAGACCAATTCCTCTCGGCCACTACGATGAGCCGTTCCTTCCAGCCTCCTGCCATCTCCGATGTCAGCGAAGGTTCGGTGAAGGTCTCGTCGACCATGACCTCAATGAGTTCGTTCTTGCCTGGGAAGTAGGTGTAGAGCGCCATGGGGGATACGCCCAGCGCGTGGGCCACGGAGCGCATGGTCAGGGCATGGATACCATTCTGATCGGCAAGCCCAATCGCTCTCCTGGCGACTTGTCTGCCTGTCAACTTCGCCTTTGGACCTGTCCTAGAGTCACTTTGGTTACCCCATAGCCTATCAATTTCGGCTTTAGCGCCCGAAACGTCACCCATACTGGCTGCCCTCAACTCTTTACATAGTACGGCATTGCCCTTACAACGCCAAAACTTTACGGCGTACGCTATTAAGGATTGAAAGATGCATCAACCAGATTTCCGCCTGCCAATAGCGGCGGTCACGAGCATCACGCTGCTCGCGAATGCCATTCAGTCTTCCGTTGATCACCGGCTAAACGAACTGCAGCCTCTGCTGGGAGAATATCAGACGCTGTTCGAGAGCGTGGGTGACATGGCCTATGGCAAGTTCAATGCCTTACTGTTCCTTCCGGCCCGACATGCCATTGCAGAAGCGGGATTGAAGGCCGTCCCCCGCCTGCCCGGCAGTTTTCAGAGCAGCCGAGAGTGGGGCAATGCCGATGAGACGCACCAGCAACGGTGGATGCTCAGCAAGATGCTGGGACGGGACGGACGACCTCTTGGCACAATCGCGGTCGGCAACCATCACGATCATTCGGCCTTCAGGCTTCCGCGCTCCCCCGAGATCATCGGGCTTTTGTCGACAGCGCCGAAAGATGTGACGGCAGAGCTCTCAAGGCACCATCCCGAATTTGGTGCCGCGGAAGAATTCCGGGAGTGGTACGCCAGCTATCTGGCAGCACAAGCCGGCGAAGGGCGATCGTGACTGGGAGCGATAACATCAACGCCCGGAGATGGCCCGCCATCCGTCCGGGCCGAGGGAAGCTTGGCTACTTCCGCATAACCGAAGCCGCAGACAAAAATGCCGCCGCCATGACTGTACGGTGACCCTGCCGTGTCCTTCGCGGACATTGCCCAGATACTGTCCGATATCAGCGGCAACCCGGTGTCGAAACGCGCCCCATTTCGGCTGTTTGACGAACGTTCGCACTTCCTCAATGCGGGCATCAGGGTTCGACAGACGAGTAGTTGGGGGAACGGAAAGGCCGCCTTCCAACCGGCTGGCTGGAAAGCAGCCCTTTATTCGCCAGGCCATCCCTTCAACACACGCACGCCTTCCGGTTCAGCTCCGGGCCAGAGCTGAACTACGTATTGATCATCTCCTTCAAGACCATCTTCACTGAGCGTGTCGAGACCGGAAAAGCTGGCACGAACGCCAAGCGGCCCTGCTTTCACCGAAAGTCGCAGAGCGGTGGGATCGTAGTCTGTCAGGCCAGCCAGCACGAGTTGGCCCGAGGGACAATCGAAATGAGCCTCGACAATGTGTTGGTAAGCATTGAGATCGAGAGCGGGTCGTATGTCGTGCCATTCAACGCGGATCGGCACGGTCATATTGCGCGCTGTGTGGAGAATGACCGCATACGGCCCGGCCATGAGACGTCGGGAGATCGCTTCATCGGTGTAGTCGTCGGGTAATTCAGGATGGGCTTCGTCGCGCAGGTATATTTGGAAATAGTCGGCCAAGAGATTGCCGTCATACAGAACTTTAGACATAGCTGCCCGAGCAGCCAGAGGAGCTGTCATCCCAAGGACTCCCATCGCGAGCAAGGTGCGTCGGTTCAAAAGCATGCTTCGTCTCGCGTCAATTTGATTTCTGCCAAATGCTCCATGAGTAGGTTGTCGCAAATTCCCGAAATCAGCGACAGGTATGATCCAAGACCGCACCGGCATACAAGGTCCGCTTCAAGCGTCCTTGCATCCTGCCACGAACGGCAGAGATGGGGTCGGGAGCAGACCGGCGGCTTTGGCGCCCGCTGTGCGAGCAGCCGACCATGGAGCAGCAGAATAACCCCGTCGCCGGGATGGACCATCGCGCCTGGGTGCCGGGCTTAGTCCTTGCCGCTCTACCTTCCAAATCGGCATAATTCCTCGGCCTTGGCCAATTCCTGTTCATAGGCCACCCGCATGATGTTGACGAAGTCTTCCAGCGGAGCCGAGGGTGCCTCGGCAGGCGGAAAAACTGTCGATAGCAGGTAGGGAATGGCGGGGGAGAACGCCCTCACACTGACCAGTTCGGGGTCAACGAAACTTGCCGCGAGAGGATCTACCACCGCGACGCCGAAACCCCGGCTCACATAGGTTGCGACCGAGAACGAGAATAGCGTCTCGATCCGGATTTTGGGCTTTGCGCCCGCCAGGTGCAGGCGGGCATTTAGCTCGAGGCGCATGAGGCTGCCGGGGCCCAGGGCAACAAAGTCCTCACCATCCACATCCTTCGGCGTGATTGCAGCCAGCTTCTCCAACCGGTGCCCTTTGGGCAGGAGGCAAATCGCCTTGGAGGCCGAAAGCGGCTCACTGCGCAGGTCGTTGCGCCCTGGCGGCAAAGCAACAAAACCGACATCCATGCTGCCATTGGAGACGAGATCAATAATGTCGTGCGAGGCCCCACTATGCACGCTGATGACGATGTTGGGGTAGATTTCGGCAAACCGTTGGATCGCCTTGGGCAGGCAAGCCATGGACAGCGAAACGATGGCCGCGACTTTGATCTGCCCCGCATTATATTCGCGGATGCCATAGGCAGCTTCGCGGATACGCTCGGTACTGACGAAATGCCGCTCGACCTCGCGGTAGAGTGCCTTACCCTCGGCAGTGGGCGCAATATGGGTGCCCTCGCGGCTGAACAGGATCAACTTGAGTTCGCTCTCAAGGTCCTTGATCAAGCGGGTAACCGCCGGCTGCGACACCGATAGCAACCGGCCCGCACCAGTCATGCTGCCAGTCAGCATCACAGCCCGGAACGCCTCCAGCTGCCGCTCGTTAAGGGGACGATTAGCCTTCATTTTCGACTTCATTGCAGAACGGGGAGAACTTGATGTTCCCCCCGCCACATTACACACAATGAATGCCGTCGCCTGTCAGTTATTGGTCTCAATCGCCAGACGCTTGACCAGATCACCGTATAGGTTGACCTCGGACTGCAGCATTGCGGCAGCCTCTGCCGGTGTATTGCCGACTACTGAGGCGCCCATGGTCGTAAAGCGCGCCGTCACCGCTTCCATGTTCAGCACGGTAACGATGTTTTCGTTGAGCTTATCCACAATCGCATCCGGCGTGCCGGCCGGGGCAAGCACCATACCCCAGGAATTAGCGGCAAAGCCTTCAATACCAGCTTCGGCAACGGTCTCGACATCGGGGTATTGCGGCGAGCGATCTGGCCCGCCGACAGCAAGCAGCTTGAGTTGGCCGCTATCGATATGCCCCTGAACGGCCGGCAGCGTATCGAAGCCCATCTGCACGACACCACTCATCAGGTCCGGCATGGAATCCCCACTGCCCTTATAGGGAACGTGGATCATCTCGATCCCGGCAGCATCGGCGAACCAGGCTCCAAAGAGGTGCGAATTGCTGCCCGGGCCGGCGGACTTATAGGCAAGTTCTCCCGGATGTTCCTTGGCGTAGGCAATGAACTCCCCAACCGTGTCGGCCTCCAGCGTTGGGCTACCCACCATCACCATCTGTGTCAGCGCCGTCGTGGTGATCGGGGCAAAGCTTGTCACCGGGTCATAGGGCAAGCTCTCCATCAGCGCTGGCGACAGGGCGTGCGAAGCGACCACGACGCCGATCGTGTAGCCGTCAGGCGCCGAACGGGCGATGGCATCGATGCCGATCACACCATTGGCGCCGGCCCGGTTCTCCACCGTCACCGGCTGACCAAGCAGCGGAGCAAGGTGCTCGGCGATGACGCGGGCAGTGATATCCCCCTGCCCGCCCGGCGCATAAGGAACAATAATGGTAATGGCACGGCTTGGGTAATCGGGTGCTTGCGCCAGGACCGGCAGAGCGCAGGAAACGAGCGAAGCGGCGACGACCGCCAGACACTTAGCAACTGATTTCATCAGGCTTGTTCCTTCATCTTACCATGGGAGAGGCCGCGGTCCGGTTCCGCGATGTTGAGCCGGAGCATGTCGCGCAGCAATTGCACGATCGACATCGAGCTTTCCCCTGCCGTGCCGTCGACGATGAAGCGGGATGTGCAATAGCGCATCTCCCAGCCACCGGCATCAAGGCAGGCTTCAAGGATCTTGCGCTCCATCTCTGGGGTCTGGATGAGATCCTGATTCTTGAGGAAGAAGGCGATCATCGCCGCAATGCCATAAGCACCCCAGTTCGAGACCGAGGCCGGCAGGAAATAATCGGTGGCGATCACCGTGATCACGCCGGTACCGCCCGGATACTGGGTCTCGCGCCCATAAGGGTGGAAATCGCGCATAAAATCATAGATGCGGCCAAAGCCAATTTCATTGCCGTTGTCGCCGATGCCGACGGTGAGGATTTTGCGCTTCTTGGCTTCGACAAACACGTGACCCAGATCGACGCATTCCTTAGCAACGCCGGTCGAGCCATGCACGATGCCCTGATCATTGGGTCCAAGCCGCTCGATCGAGATCACTGCCTTGGGCTGATATTCCTCAACGATCTGTTCGGCCCAGGCCTTAGTCTGGTTGCGATCGGTCGGCGCGGTTATCAAAGCCCCGCCCATGCGGCGGTTCTTGGCCAGATCAAATTCACGCACCATGACGGCGGCGGCCTTGGCCGAGGCGACGACCGGCGGAGCGTGGCACTCTTCGGTCACGAAGACGGGGATGGCCTTGAGACCCCAATAGATGGCGCGTGCTAGGGACGCGGCGCCGGGAGGACCATCGCTCTCGCCATTGGGCACTTCGGGCGCATAACCAGCACCGGTCACGATAAAGACCACGTCGCCCGGTTTGACCGTGTTCACCAGCGCCTCGGCAGCCTGGGCACTCAGTGGACGTCCGCCACCCTCGGCGCGTGCAGCGTCGTAGATTTGCTTGATGATACCGTGATTCATCCCACGGTTTCTCATTTCGACAGTGACGAGCCTGTCGACATATTCACCCATAATGTCTGGCATTTTGACCTTGATCAGTTAGGCAGCAGCAAGCCGGTCTGGCAGATTGCGCGCGATTATTTGGGAAGCGGCGGCGTCTCAGTCTTCGGCGAACACCTCCTCGCGCTTCTTGCGCACCATCGGCGACACAATGGTTACGAGCAGGATCACCGCGGCGGCCAGCAGCACGGCCGAGAGCGGGCGGGTGACGAACACAGCCGGATCGCCGCGCGACAGCAGCATGGCCCGGCGCAGATATTCTTCCATCATCGGACCGAGAATGAAGCCCAGCAGCAGCGGCGCCGGCTCGCATTTAAGGCGATTGAGCAGATAGCCGAACAGCGCGAATCCAGCGCCCATAATGATCGCCGACGTGCTGTTCGCGATCGAATAGAGCCCGATCGTGGAGAAGATCAGGATGGCTGGATAAAGGATCGCATAGGGAATGCGCAGCAGGCGAACCCAGATACCGATCATCGGCAGGTTGAAGATCACCAGCATCAAATTGCCGATCCACATCGAGGCAATTAGGCCCCAGAATAGCGGCGCGTTGCTGGTCATCACTTCAGGGCCCGGCACGATGTCGTGGATCATCATGGCGCCGATCATCATCGCCATCACGCCATTACTCGGGATGCCCAGGGTCAGCATCGGGATGAACGAGGATTGCGCACCCGCATTGTTGGCCGATTCAGGCGCCGCCACACCAGCGGGCGCGCCCTTGCCGAACGTTTCGGGGTGCTTCGATATCTTCTTTTCGATCGTGTAGGAGGCAAACGACGACAGGGTCGCGCCACCGCCCGGCAACAGCCCCAGCACGGAACCAAGTGCGGTGCCGCGCAGCACTGCCGGCCAGGCCAGGCGGAACTCTTCCCGGTTCGGCCACAGGCCCTTCACGGTGTCGGTGATCAGCGTCCGCGTATTGCTGCCACGGGCATTGGCGATGATATCAGCGAAGGCAAATAGGCCCATGGCGACGGCAACGAACTCGAACCCATCCACCAGATCGAGCGAGCCAAAGGTGAAGCGCATGACGCCGCTGCTAACGTCGGTGCCGACAGTGCCCAGCAGGATGCCGATCAGGATCATCCCAACCGCCTTGAGCAGTCCACCCGAAGCCAGCACCACGGCCGCGATCAAACCCAGGACCATCAGCGAAAAATACTCGGCGGGGCCAAACGAAAGGGCAAGCCGGGACAGATAGGGCGAAAAGGCGGCCACCAGCAAAGTGCCAATCGTGCCGGCAAAGAACGATCCGAGCGCCGCCATGGCCAGCGCCGAACCTGCCCGCCCATTGCGCGCCATTTGGTGGCCATCGATGCAGGTCACGACCGAGCTGGATTCGCCCGGCAGATTGACCAGGATTGCCGTGGTCGAGCCGCCGTATTGGGCGCCATAATAGATGCCCGACAGCATGATCAAGGCCGTCACCGGTTCAAGCGAATAGGTCAGCGGCAGCAACATGGCGATGGTCGCCAGCGGCCCAAGGCCCGGTAACACGCCCACGGCAGTGCCCAACAAGACGCCGATGAAGCAGAAGCCGATATTCTGGACCGTCAGGGCAACATTGAAACCCGTGGCAAGGTTGGAAAACAGATCCATCAGAATTGCCCCGGAAAAACGGGCAATTGAATACCAAGCCCCAAAATGAACACGAGATAGCAGAACAGCGTCAGCCCCACCGCCATTGCGGCTATTCGCAGCGGCTTGAATCCGCCGGCGGCGAGACTGCTCACCACCACGGCCGCCGGGACGGCAACGACAATGCCCAGCGAGCGCACCGTCAACCCGGCGATCAGTAGCGCGCCGCCGATGGCCAGCAGACTGGCGACCTCGACACCCAGTATGTCGGGGCCATGATCCCGCAGGGATTTAAGCAAGAGGCATAGCCCGATCAGCGCCAGAAGGAGCGCGACTGCAAAGGGAAAAGCCCCCGGACCGAGGCGGCGCAATTGGCCCAAATCATAGCGTGTCGCCAGGATCGCGCCAGCGACGCCCATGACAAGAAACAACAACGCCGCCCAGAAATTAGAGCTCGTTCTAAGGCCTGATGACATCCCCAATTGCACGATTATATGTGCCCCCCGCTTTGCTGACACCCTTACCGGGACAGCTCATCTAGGCGGTCATCTTGGAAAATCCGTCACATAAAGGTCAAATACAAACGAGGCATTCTATTATGCGCTGGCCTTATGATGGGCCGACCAAATTCTCACCATTGGGGCTAATATTCGCTCTCCGAAGCCCAAACGGGCATTCTCGCATGCGGCACAGTCGCGGGCGCCATGACCTGGATGCCCAGCACGTTGCTGTGCGGCGAGAGACTGAGGCTGTCGGCCATTCTGACAAGTCCGCAAACGAACCATCTCTGACAATTCACATCACAGGTTTGGCCGGAGATAAGAACTCGTAAACCATGCCCACCGCACCCTGTGGATCGGGGGACGCGGTGTTCGAGAGACTCGCATATTGCTCGCTATATTGCCTTGGGTCTGGGCCTCTTCTGTCGCGCAGAGGCCGCAAAACCGGATCCCTGCGCAGCCCAAGATGCTGCAGGTGACAGGGAGGGCATCGTTCCTGCGGCGGAAACGTTGCCCTCCCGCCCCCTGTTCTTTCGCCCCGGCCTCGCGCTATGATGTAGCTATGAGCCGCGTTCCTGATCATCCACAAATGCCCGTTCACGCGCGCCTGGAGGCCACGGCGCTTGGCCTGGCGCTGGTGGTTGACACGCCCATTCGAAACAAATCGGCGAGGCGGCTACTTGACGACATCAATCGGCAAGTGGACGAGTTCGATGCGCAAGGGCGCAAAGGTCAGACAAAGTAGCTCAATGGGCGCGAACCAGGCTGCCCAGCTCTGCGGGCCGTATCGAAATGTCACCAAGGCGAGCCAGCGCGATCGAACAGATCAGTGGGTGGCTTTACGCGCCCAAACTCCGGCGCAATAACGCCTTCACCCGGAAAGTTGACGCCAAAAGTGGCGCTGTCCGCCGGTAGCCTTTTGACGCCTCCCTCAAGGCCGGCTGCAAGTCTCCGACGGGACACGAAGCTGTGTCGCTCGCCCTGGCAGCCCCACATATGAAATCAACGACCTCAGCTCCCCGTCAACGAATGTGATGGAGAAGCTGAGGTCGCAAGAGGCTAGAATATCGCCAGGTACTTCAGCAGTGAGATTATCCCGATCACAATGATCACGATCTGCAATATCTGGCGGATGCGCGCCTCGATGGGCAGGCGCTGAACCAGCCAGAGAACGAGGACGATCACCAAGAAGGTGATCAGGATGCTGATTAGAACGGAAGTGCCCACAGTAGTCTCCAAAGCGCCTATCGCGCACGACTCAACGCGGGCCGCCGATCTTCGTTGCCGATAGTAAGCGAATCCAATTCGTTAGCTGCAACCTCAAACACGCAAGCCCCGCGGTGTGTAGGAATATGCGCCACTGATTGCCCGAGCCGCTGAGGGTACGCCCCTTTTGAACGGATTGAGCTTTTGACATTTGTGAAAGCTGCAATTGGGGTATGTCGCCACGCTAGTCGCCGACCCCGGCTACTTTTTCTTTGAGAACGTTTGTTGAAAATCACCTGGGTGAGTATGGCCGACTCATCCGAGAGGCCGGGTGTCATTCTCCCTCAGCCCGGATGGCCGAATGAAATGCGGGTTTTGTGGACATGCGAAAGGTGCGGGGGCAGCCCAAATCGGTCCTTGATCCGGTCCAGCTAGTTCCGCCCGTGGTCGGTATGATTAAGACTCTCCATCAAATCGTCCGGCATACCGTTGCCCGTATCAGGACGCGTTCCTGGGAAAATTCGCGTTCAAGCCGTTGGCGGTAATCGCTCCACCACTGCTCATCGAGTTGCTCGACCATGACCTCGACCACGATAATGCGATCTCGCTCGATAGTTGTCGCCCGCCTCCACAATCCAAGAGCGGGCTCGCGGGTATAGGCGGTAGCACCGCCGAAGCGATCGCTTAGACCAGCGACCAACCCTTCTATGGTCTCAAGCGGTATCGGCTCACCGCGGCCAGTGTCGAGTGGCAGAAAAACTTCGACGACGTTCATGGGCTCTCCCCCGGCTCCAGATCCGCATTGTCGCGCAGGCACACGATCCGCCTCCAGATAGCTTCAGCGCGATCTTCCTCACGTTCGAACCTAGCCAGCAACTCATTCTCGGGAGCATCCCAGCGTTCTGCTAGCCGCAACGTAGCGGCCGCGCGGCCGCAGGCAAGATGCAGCTCGGAGTAGAGTTCGAATAGCTCGTCTCGTTGCGTGGATAGAACGGGCTTGCGCATACCAGTCCAACTCAATTCGGCTGAGAAAGTTGTCCATTTGGATCCCACCATCCTTGGTTTTTGACAAGCTAACACCTGGCCACTTTTGCAAGTCAGAGTTCCGTCCGTATTTTGCCTGTTCGACCGGAAGATCTGAAACGGGTTGCGAGGCAAACCGTTATCCCAAAGACGTAGTCCTATGGGAGAGCGCAAAATGCTCCGAGTTGCCTCGATTGTCTGGGGAGTGGAGGATGTATCCAGGGCCATTGCATTCTGGTGCGCCGCGCTCAACTACAAGCCTCGTGAGAAGCCCGATATTGATTGGGCGGTTCTGGTTCCGATTAGCGGTGAAGGTGTGCAGGTCGCAATTGACAAGGCAGATGAGCGAGCAACTGGTCACCGTCCCCGGCACCATCTAGACCTTTACGCTGATGATCCAGCGCGGGAGGTTGATCGTCTTCTGAAACTTGGTGCCACCAGGGTTGCCCGAGACTATCCACCCGATGCCGACTTTGTCGTACTCGCAGACCCCGATGGCAACCGCTTTTGCGTCGTTCAGAAATAGCGAGTTTTGCCGACGGAGGCCCGCGATGTCTGTTTCCGTTTCCTGCCATTGCGGCAGGGTGTTAGTACCCACTGGTGGCGCATGACCGCAGGTGGGCAGCACTTCTGTTCAACTGCGGAACGCCCTTGTGCGGCCGCCGGCAAATTTTGGCCTCCGTTCTGTTCGGCCAAGCCAGCAGACAATTATGGCGCACGGTCATAACGCGCTCCGCTGCTGCCAATATGTTCACGATGCGCAAGGGTCCAAATGGCGAGATGGCGAACAGTCCCTGACAAAGACACCCCTGCCTCGGTAATACTCAACCTGTGGCGGCGTGGTGAGGAGCAGCAGGTTTTCCGAGCATGCAGGAAGCCTAGAGGAGGCTTCATCGACTATGTCGACCGTGGCGTCGGCAGCGTCCTTGATTTTCTCAATCGGACCGGAGTCCGCCTGTTGCCGGAAGCTATCTGAAGCGGACGACAACTATCCGACCTGCAGCTCCTGAAAGCTGCCGGTCCGCAACCGGCCCCGAACCAGACGCTCCCTAATGAAGCACTTTCGGCCGTCACGGCAGCGGTCGTGGGGGATGGTTCGCGCTCCATGCCCCTATTCGGTGACGTCACCCCGCTTAGCCCGTCGGGCTCACCGCCATCAAGAGCTTCCCGTAGTACGGCTAGATTGCGGATATGAAGATCCGGATATCGTCGCGGGGCTGGCGCGAAAACAAAGCTGCCCGGACCATCGGCAAGGAACATCAACAGCTTGGGCGAGGACCATTGTGGCGGCGATCTTCTCTGCCGAGGGGGCGCGGGGTGTGTGTCGCTGCTCGCTGCCTTCTGACCAGACCAGCTCAGGCTGCCCCTCTCGGCAACGATCACATTGAGCCTAAGTTCGGTCCGGTCGCGGGTGTCACGCAGAAACTGCGGGTCGAGATGGGGTTGTGCCAGCAGGTCGTGGCGCCTTCTCTGGTCGGATAGTCCGTGCGGATCTCGTTGAGCCGCCAAACGCCATCTTTGATATAGGTTACGCTGCGGTCGCCATCTGGCCAGACATAGACGTTGAGCCCGATCTGTTCGCGGCTCTGCTTCATTTCGTCTGCCGCTTGATAGATGACGAGGCCACGACAGGGCCTTTCGGATACGACCTCCCCGACGGCGGACCGAACTTGGCAGGTGAAGGCATCAAAAGGTAGATCCCCGGTGCTCCATTCTTCGAGGAGCCGCTCACTTGCCCTGCAGGCTTGGGCGATACCGTCCATGCAGCCCATGTCAAAGGCACGTGATGCCTCGGCAAGGACAAGGGATGGCTCGGCGTCTTCACCATCCTCCCGATGGGCGAAGACTAGCGGCTGTGTCGGCATCTCATTTTGGCGGACCGTTTCAATGAGCATATTGCCATAGTTCAGGCAGGCTTCGCCATCGGTCGTGCTGACCCTGGGGTGAAAGCACCCCCGCTGATAGCCAAGAAGTGCACCCGATGGATCGGCGGGCAGGCCCAGCCCCTCGGCGAGGATATTTCCCACCAGTTTGCAGGCATAGGGCGCGGTCGAAATATCGTCACCTTCACAGACAAAGTTGGCCCAGACCAGCGCATCTTCCAACTGCGCATTCTGCGTCAGCGCCATTTTCGCAGCGTCGTAGCAGGCCCAGGCATCTTGACCACCCTGCCCGTCCATCAGGCTGACGCAAGCCTCGGCCAAAACCGAAAGCGGGTTTTCGTCATCGCCAGCCATCGCCAGCGCATCGGCAAGCTGGCTGCAGGTATTGCCGGCATCCTGATTGCCCTCTCTGCAGCCCATGCGCAGCACCGCCATATAGGCCTTGGGCTCGTCGCGCCCGGGGATCGTTATCCCGCCGTAATCGTGTCCCGACTTGCCGTAAAGCTGCGCCAGCGCCTGACAGCCATTGCTATTGGCAGGCGAACACGCCTCGTTCAACATTGCCTCGGCCGTCGTCAATCCATCTGGAGCCTCTAGCGCGGCATAGCTGTGCAGCGCCCAGATGCAGTCCTGGTAGGCGCCGTTGCCCGGCGTCCGGCAGGATTGGGCAAGGCGCTCATATCTTGGGCGCAGCAACGAACGGGTCTCTGAAAATGTCGGGTCAAGAATGCTGTCAAGGCTATCACAGATACTGTCCTTCTGGTCTTGGACGCTACAGAGCGCGATCGCGCTGGCGGTAGCCTGCCGCCGATCCGAAACAGACCAATAGTCGGGCATTGCAGCCATCGTGCCACAAGCGGGTGGATCCCCTGCGGAACAGCCATCGGTGAGCACCGAGACCGCTTTGGCGACCCGGTCGGCGTCGAGGTTTGCGTGAGTGCCATACTGCAGGAAGTCACGATAGCTATAGTATGCCCGGACGCAGCTGCGTTGATTGAGCTCGCGCGCGCCCATGGTGCAAAGCTCGGTCTCGATACCAGCGATGGCAAAGCGTTCATCCCCGGAAAGACCTGACCCGCGCGCCTGAACAACGCGATCAAAGTTAGAAGCCAGTTCCTCGCAGATCCACGCAATGCCTTGTTTGCAGGCTGTAAGATTGGCCGCAAAATTCGATGCAGCTTCCACCAGCGACGCGGGGCGGTCCGGTGCCGTCCCCCGAGCCAGAAGGATGCAGCCGAACCGATCCTGCTCATCGCATAGCAGCTTGGAGAGTTCGGTCGTAACGCGCCCGGTGCTTTCAGAGGTTCCCGCGAGTGCCTGAGTGCGGGCGAATTCCAGCGTATTATCCAGCCGATTAACCGCCATCTGGCAGCCGTACAGATCACCGGCCAAACACCCCAACAGCGAGTAACGGGTTACGACCGCAGGGCCGCGATCTGCCCCATCGGGCTCGTCATAAATCAGATCTGCAAAACCGGTGCAGGCAGCGCCAAGACCAAGGTCGCAGGCCTGTTTCATGGCTTGGGGATCTTGGAGTTTACGGCCATTTGCGAGTAAATCCTGTGCGCTCAGAAGCCGGGCCGCCCTGTTTTCAGACGCGCTGTTGTCCGCCAAGGCGAAGCTTGAGCCGTCGTAGATCAGCGCCTCAGCGAAATCGGCGCCAGACACGCAAGTGCTGCCATTCGGCAACCGGTCGGCAACCTCGGTGCTAAGCAGACCTGCCGTCAGAGCGTAGCCGCCGGACTGCAGGCGGTAGCTCGACATCACAGCGGCAAAATCCAGCGCCGAGCTTGCTTGCACGTTCAATGCGTCGACCGTATCGGCGTAACCGAGCACCAGATGGCAGGTGTTAGGCGGAGCGATATATGACTGCAAACGACTGTCGCTTGCGAACTCGACTCGCGCAGGATCGCCACAGAAATGGCGGACCTCCTCAACAGGCAGATAGCCCGTGGCCCGCTCAAGCCCGCGACCGGTGGCATAGTTCAGCGCAAACCAGGCGATTTCATCGGCCGCGTAGGTGACATCTACTAGCACCACCTGCTCGCCAGTCTCCACCATCAGGGCCTCGGCTCCTCCGGGGGTCACTCGCATTGCCTGCGCAGTGCAGACGTGGCGAACTTCCAACGACTGGTACGGTGCCATGTCCTGAGCGAGCGCCGAACTCGGCGCGACCGCCGCCAGCATAAGCAGGATCGGCAGGTGTAAAGCGGTTTTCATCATAAACGTATCCATAGCCTCTTAGAGCAAAACCAACCGCCTGGCAGTTTGCCGAAGTGCCGGAGTGATCAATGATACCGGCGAGCTAGCGCGCCCCAACTATCCATCGCACAATCCGCTCGGGTGTTCACCCGGTGATGCCCCTCTGTTCGCCGAGCGCTCCTATGCTACAGAGGCAGAAAATGAAACAGCTTCGGGTTGAGCATGCAGAAACGAATTCTCGTCATTATCGGGCTGGTCCTCCTCGGTTTTGGTGGTTACCGACAATTCTTCAGTTCAGATGTAAGCTCTGTCGATCAGACGCGGTGTGAACAGCTAGTGCGGAGTCAGAACAGCGATAGTGCCGAGGCGCTGACCCTCCTGCTCCCCAAATGTAGTGACGCGGGCATGGTCGCAATGATGGACGCTCAGGCCTCAGGCGATGATGCCCAAGCGGCGGCACGCCGTATTTCGGAAGCCAATCAGGACGAGGTGAGTACCCATTTGCTCGACTGGGCGATGATCGGAGCGGGCGCGGTGGCGCTGGGCGCCGGCGCAGCCATTGGCGGTCGCCGGACACGATCGGGAGATGCCTGAGTTCCCCCTGACGAGAGTGCCTCGCCGAATATGGTTGCTGATCTTGATGATACTCATTGGAATCGCACCACTGGCCTCGGTCTTTCTGGCCGGGCTCATCGCCGATCTCAATGGGTGCGGTCTGCACGAGGGTTTCGTGCAGCCCTGCATCGTCCTTGGGACAGATATTGGCGGTTTGCTCTACAACATGACTGCGTTTGGCTGGCTCATGCTGATCTCGCTCTTTTTCCTGGCGGGGGGGCTGCTGGGTCTGGCCAAGGAAGGCCTGCTGCTGATTTTGCGCAGGGTCATAAGGCGATAACTGCCGTCATCAATGCCATGAGAGCGACATAAGTATGAACGTCACCGACTGCAAAGCGCCCCGGTATCGCCATGACGCTGCTGCTGTTCTGGGGATTGAGCAACGAGACCCTGCATCACTACTGGAGTCGGTAATGCCTCATTGGCGCCGATTTGCTCAGTAGGCTGCCCATCTCAAAAAGAGGGTAATGTCGATGAATCGGCTCATGTGGGTTTGTGCTGCCGCGTTGGCGGCGTCGCCGGTCGCTGCCTGGGAGTTGGATAGTAGCGACGCCAAGAAGGCCTGGAGCTATACGGCCTTTCAGGCCGACAAAACTGGCGGCGTCGAGTTGCAGTTCTTTTGCGACCATAATTACCCCGACGATATCCAGATGCTGTTGTTTACAGCTGTGGATGCCCAGGAGGGTGACAAGGAGCGCCCAGGAGTAGCGGTGAGTGTTGTTGTCAACGGAACAAGTTTCGACGATTTGAATGGCTATTACGATGCTGTGGAGGGCGAGCGCACCGTGGTCGTCGACACACTGGAGGAAAGTCGTCTGCGGCAGGTCCTTGCGACGGCTCGCGGTGCCACCCAGCCGCTCCAGATACTCTACGACGGACGGTCTCAGCGTTTCGGGATCGACGGCATTGTCGAGACCTTGGACCGCTTCGTAGGGGGCTGCGAGCGCAGCTAGACGATCAACGCACTGCGCCTTGGGGAGACGCGTCCCCCTTGGAAGGGCATTTGGCGGCCGGCATTCAATCGCCGGCGGAGCCCGCGGCTTCAGGCAAACGTTCCCAAATGCCGTCGCCAACTTCGCCTCCGGCGCCGATTTCAAAACGGACGTCAACGCGATAGGCGCCGAATTCATGCAGCCCGCTCGGCACAGCCTCGTCACCGGCAAGCCGCACAACCAGATGCGGATGGGGTTCAGTCATAAAGCTCAAATCGAAAATGTGGTTGCCAAAGCGATCTTGCAATACCCACCTCTTTGCCTGGCTTGAACCGTCCAAACCGAACCGCGTTCAGATCTCGAACCGATGGCGATCTTCACCTTGGGAAGTGCCCAAGCAATTCAGACGGTAAGCAAGCATGCAATCATGTAAACTTGAAGGGCAGAACCAGTGTGAGCGGGTTTCCGGGCGTCTCACGGAAACCGTGATGCAGATAGAAGCCCTTAGCCTGGTCATGAAGAGCATGAACCAGGAGCCCGCGGACCCCAATTATTTCCAGGGCTGATTGTGCTCTCAGAACGGAGTCTTTCAGGAGCGCAGTTCCGAGCCCCTGCCCCTTATATCGCTGATCGACCGCAAGTCTGCCCATCAGGATCATCGGCAAAGGATCCGGCATACCGTGGCGCAGTGCCCTAGGTGCCTCTTTCAAGCTAATTGCCGCGGAGCTGAGGCAGTAATACCCTGCCACCTGGCCACCCTCAACTGCGACGTAGGTCCGAGAAACACCCGCCGCCTGGTTGGGCAGAGCCCGGGTTTTGAGCCAAGTGTCGAGAACAACCTCGCCGGAGGAAAAGTCCTCAAGCCTATGCTGCTCGGAAAGTCGGGAAGGCGCCTGCAAAAATTATTTGCCCCAGGGCGAAGGCGCACTCATCAAGCGCTTGTACCCTTCGGGCTCTGGCCCCCTATCAAGAACATCCAGGAACTGAGCGTAGGCTTGCGCGTCGAGTGCGATGAAAGCCTGGTCCAGCAGCTTGTCTTCTGCTGCTGCCATGGCTGCCTCCACCATGAATTCGGTGCGGTTCTTACCGGATAGCTTGGCCGCCCGGTCGATCATAAGCTGCGCCTCTCGCGGAATCCGCAAGTTGATTGGGACGGAAGTGCTTATTTTTTGGTCTTCTTTTGCCGGCATTTGTCAAACCTCTACCAACATAATAGCACAATGTATGTACGTTGTGTAGAAATTTCAAAAAGGCTTCCAAGGCGCTCCATCCGGTCAGATGCGTCACGTTACGCGCTACAGGCCCGAAAACTGCCTTCTCGTAGACAGAAAATCTATCCTCGGCTGCAATCTTTCGGATTTCACTTTTTCGTCCTAAGCCATTTTCTTTCTTGTTCAATTCCGTTGGAGAGACGGAATTTCGATATTCCTCCGGAGCCGACTAGGTTTTTGAAATAAGCGCTCGCAGCGTATGCCAATCTCTGTAACGCGAAGCGTGCCGGCAGGACGGGATTGGTAGAAGTGAGCACGTTGATAGAATTTCTAGTCGTCTTCTGTAGAGAAAATATGTCGCGGGCTATGCCGGCGTCCGCGCTTCTTTGCGAGCGATTTAGCTCGCCCTTCTAGTGTTAAATATGAGTTTTCTAGTGTTACGGCATTCTGGAAACCCAGCCCAACGCGGACTGCGTTGGGCAGACAGTGCCTAACTGGAAATGTTTTGCTGTTCCGCTGAGTTTGCCGCTGCCTTACCCGAAGAAAGGTCAGGCTGTTCTGAACCACCCTGCCCAAGCACCAAATCGACACAGCGTCTCACCGCATCCTGGCGGCTGACATACCCAGGTTGATCCACGATCCACGAGTCAATGCGGGCGATCATCTCAGAGGTCATGCGTATGGTAATTCTCTCGTGCAAATCGATCCATTCCTTGCGTGATGCGATGCATCTTAACACTCACGTGCGGCACGCTACTAGCTTGCCGCACGCCTGTGTCCGTCGAAAGTGATCTAAATTGGCGACACTTCGACGCGCTGATCGCTTGCGACAGTTAGGCCGACCGGGGCACAAGGGCCTTCGGCTGCAAGCTAACCGTTTCGATGTGGCTCCGTTGCGACTTTGCGCTCGTATGGGTATGGACCCCGCCCCTATCCTCACGACTCCGCCTGTGGCGTTTGAGGGGCAGGGTCAGCTTGGAGAATACCGGCTCCATGGCATCCAATGCCTTGGAGCCGAAAACAAATTCCGGACAATCGGGATGGTCTCAGTTCCAAGTCATGAGCTATAGCCGAGCCGTTCTATAGCTCATTAATTATGGAAATAGTGAGCTATCGCAACAGGGTCTATAACTCATCCTGGGATGTTAGCGAGCCTCAGGGGTTCTGTTCGACAGGCTTGTTTCCTTCCAAATCTCGAAATCTCTGCGATGCTGCTCCGCGGTCATTGGGTATAGGCCAAGCACCGAGGCCCCGTCTTGAACGCGCTCGAGCACAAAGTCCTCGTAGCGCGTCATGGACACCGCCTCCTCAGCGATCTCCTCCACGATACCAGAGGGAATGACAACGACCCCTTCGCCATCGCCGACAAGGATATCTCCGGGCCATACCGCGACATCACCACAACCGATCGGTACATTGATATCGAGCGCTTGATGCAATGTGAGATTGGTTGGCGCGGAAGGCCTCTGATGATAGGCCGGGAAAGACATCCGGCCGATTTCCGGACTGTCACGAAAACCACCGTCGGTGACCACACCCTCGACACCGCGCCGCATGAGGCGCGTCACCAGGATCGAACCGGCGGACGCGGCACGGGCATTCTGCCGGCTATCCATCACCAGAACTGAACCGGCCGGACATTGTTCGACGGCCTGCCGCTGGGGATGAGCGCGGTCCTGGAACACCTCAAGCGGATTGAGATCTTCCCGGGCGGGGATATAGCGCAGCGTGAATGCGGGTCCCACCATAGTGCGAGTGACGCTGCCGACGGGTCGAACATCCTGGATAAACTGGTTGCGCAACCCGCGTTTGAACAGGGCGGTGCAAAGCGTTGCTGTGCTGACGCCGCGCAATTTTTCGCGGGTGGCTTCGGAGAAGTCGGGCATCGGATATCCTTTGTTTCGGCCTACCAGCGGGGTACGCGGCGCTCGTAAGTGGGGTCGAATTGTTTCATATAAGCGGTGTCGTCGCGTTCGGAGACGCCGCCGGTTTCGTAGAGAGCGGCGAGTTTGGTGAGTTTATTCCGATCGAGCGTTACGCCGAGGCCGGGCCCTGTTGGCACGGCCAACGCACCATTCTCGAACGCGAAGAGATCGCCTTCCAAAACGTCAACGCCCGTCCAGGGATAGTGTGTGTCGCAATCATAGCCGAGATTGAGTGAGGCGGCGGCGACGTGGGCCATGGCCGCTAGCGTGATGCCGAGATGGGAATTGGAATGCATGGAGACGCCAAGCTCGAGCGCCTGACAGAGCTTGCCCAGATGGGTCGCGGCGCGCATGCCGCCCCAATAGTGATGGTCCGCCAGCACGATTTTGACGGCGCGCTTGCGATAGGCCTCGGCGATCTGGTCGAATTCGAGCACGATCATATTGGTGGCAAGCGGGATGGAGGTGGAGGCTGCGACCTCGGCCATGGCGTCCATGCCGATGACCGGGTCTTCAAGATATTCGAGCACGCCTTCGAGTTTTTTGGCGATGTATTTGGCCGTTTCGACGGTCCAGCCGCCATTGGGATCGATGCGGAGGGGATGGTCGGGAAAGGCCTCGCGCAGCTTGAGCATGGTTTCGATTTCAAGATCGGGATGTAGCACGCCGCCCTTGAGCTTGAGCGATTTGAAGCCGTGTAGGCTGACGAAGCGGCGGGCCTCCTCGACCATTTGGTTAGGGGTCAGCACCTCACCCCATTCGTCGGGCGATTGCCCGAGATGGCCGGCGAATTTGAAGAAGAGATAGGCGCTGAAGGAGACGCGATCGCGCACGGCGCCGCCGAGCAGGTCCGAGACGGGACGGTTCAGTAGCTTACCCTGGATATCCATGCAGGGCACTTCGAAAGCCGAGGTGGCGACGTCGGTTACCTTGTGATCGGCCACGGCGGATTTGGCGTTGATGCCGCCGCCTTCGGGAATGGCGGCCAGTACGCGAGCATGCAGTTCATGCAGGTGGAAGGGATCAAGGCCCACCAGTGCGGGGGCGGCGCGGCGCAGGCCGGCTAGGGCTTTGATGCTGCCATAGCTCTCGCCGAGGCCGATGGTGCCGTCGTCGCAGACCAGCTCGATAATAGTACGCAGCGCATAGGGCTGGTGCACGCCCTTGCAGTTGAGCAAGGGCTTGTCGGGGATGGCGACGGGCGTGAGGCGAACTTCGGCAATACGCATGTTGTTGTTCCTGGTTACCACCACGAGCGGGCGGCCTGGAGCGCCTGATCCAGCGGGGGTAGTTCATTGTGCCAGTGGCGTTCCCATTCGAGGCTGATGGGAACAGGCCCGGCGGCCTCAAGCAGCGGCATGAGGGTAGCCATGGGGAAGTCGCCCTGCCCCGGCAGCACATAATGGCGGCCATCGGCGCGCAAGGCGCTGTCCTTGACGTGGACGTGGACGACGTGCGGGGCGATGCTCCGCCAGGTGGCGAGCGGATCGGCGCCGCCCTTGGCCCAGGTGTGGTGGGCGTCCCAGAGGATGGCGACGGTGGGGAGGCGCGTGACGAATTCGGACAATTGGGCGGGTTGGGCCAGGGCGTCGTGGGTTTCGATCATGAGATCGACGACGAGGCCGCGTCGCTGGCGGTCGGCTTGCCATTGGGCGAGGCGCTCGCCGGCCTGGATATAGTCGGCGTCCGAGAGGATTTCCCCGCCGTCGAAAACGCGCAGAAAAGGCACGCGCGCGGCTTCGGCCCAGGGCAGGAATTGTTCGAGTTCGGCGAGGTTTTCGTCGCCGAAGAGGCGTGCGGAGGTGCCAAGGCCTGCGATGCGGATGGGCGTGTTCTCGAGCCAATGACGGAAGCCGGCAGGGTCGCCGAATTCGGCGGCCAGGGCCTGAGGGATGTCGAGCGAGCCGGAAATCACTCGTAATTCTATGGCTGGGATACCATAGGTCTGCGCCAGCTCGGCCGCTTCGTGAACGGAGAGATCGGGGCAGCCGAGGGTGGAGAAACAATGGGTCAGCGTGCTCATGCGATGCGGTCCAGTTCGGTTTCGCGCACCGCGAACAATGGCGGTTGGCCGGTGACGAAGCGTTCGATTTCGGTGATGGCCAGATCGGCCAGCCGGCGCAGTTCATTGCCTTGGGCGCCGGCGATGTGGGGTGTCAGCACGACATTGGGCAGGTCGTAGAGCGGGCTTTCGGGCGGCAGGGGTTCTGGATCGGGGGTGTCGATCAGCACGCGGAGCCGGCCGGATTGGACTTCGGGCAAGAGCGCATCGTGATCGAGCAGCCGGCCGCGGGCGGTGTTGATCAGCACGGTATTGTCAGCCATCAGCGCCAGTTCGGCCGCGCCGATCATGTGGTGGGTTTCGGGCAGGACTGGCGCGTGCAGCGATACGGTATCGGACCAGGCGAGCAGCGGGTGTAGGTCCATTTTGGTGGCGCCCATGGCGGCGGCGTCTTCGGCGCTGAGGAAGGGATCATAGACCGCGACGGCGAAATTGGCGCGCACCAGCATCTCGATAGTGAGCCGGCCGATGCGGGAGGCGCCGACAATGCCGATGCGGCGGCGATAATTGCCGAGATGGGACACGTCCATGCTGATGCGGGTGCCGAAGCCGCCTGTGCCGCGCTGATCGCGGTGGGTATCGCGGATGCGGAAAACGTCTTTGCCGCACATGATAATGGCGGCGAAGGTGAATTCGGCGACCGGGACGGCCATGGCGGAGACTGCCGAGGTGATGAGAATGTCGCGCTGCCAGAAGGGCGGCGGGGCGATGACGCGGACGGAGGCGGCGGCGTAGGCCACCATTTTGAGATTGGGGGCGCGGGCGAGCCGGGCCCCTGTCAGGGGCGGCGCGCCCCAGGCGGCCAGCATTATGTCGGCATCGCGCAGGGCGGCAGCGCCGGTGGGGGTGTCGAAATCGGTGAAGGCGTCGCGCGAGATAATGTCGGTTACCGCTTCAAGACGCGCCCATTCTTCGGCTCCGCAGAAACCGGCGGGCAGTTCGTCGCGCATGGCGAGTAGCAGTTTGGGCTTGGCGGTCATGAACGCACCGGATTGGGAACGGGGCGGATGTCGATGCCGCCGATATCGAGATGGAGCGGGGCGGCGTCGGTGGCGAGGATCACTTCGAGGGTGAGGCTCGGCGGGATAGCGCCGGGCCGCAGGCGGATGGGTGGGGTGCGCAGGAGGCCGTTCCAGGCATGGGCTGGATAGGGCCAGAGTTGGCCATCGTCGGACTTGAAAGGGGACAGGGAGATAGAGCGCAGCCCCTCCTCCGCTGGATCGGTCAGGACGAGCGAGAGACCCAGAATGGCCGGATGGGCGGGGACGGCGATGGTGCAGCTGGCTGTGACCCACGCACCGGCGCCGGGATACACGACGTCGTTGGCCAGAACGTGGTTTGAACTGGCGGTTGCGCTGATCGACTGGTCTTGGGCGCGGGCGAGATTGCCGAGCGGGTTGTTAATGGCGTCGAAGCGGTCGTCGGGCGCGACCAGACGAGGCGCGGCGTGGGGGACGAGCGGGGTTAGATAGGTGGCCAGGGCTTTGCCCACGGCGAAGCCGCCGGTGACGGGGAAATGGGTGCCGTCATTGGAGAAGCCGGCTTGCGGCGCGCCATCGGGATCGGCGGTGTCGACCCAGGGGGCGTTCCAATCGAAGACGTGGCAATTGGCGTGGCGGGCGGCGAAATCCAGGCTCATCTGGTTGATCCAGTGGGCCTTGGCGCGCTCGGCGCCGACCGAAGCCCATTTTTGCGTGCCGCGGGCCAGAATGGGCAGCAGGATGACCGTTTTGCCGGCGGCGAGCAGGGTCGTGGCGATACGGGCGCGGATTTCGGCGATGGTTTCCTTGGTTTCGACCATCATGTCATTGGTGCCGGCATCAAGGACGATCAGATCGAAATCCTCGGCCAGCAGCCGAGCCAAGCGCCGCTCGATCTCGATGGCCTTCTGGCCGGAGACGCCGAAATTGAGCCCGGTAAAGAAGCGACTGATGCCGGGCCGATTGCTGGGCTCCCAGCCGGATACGACTGCCGGATCGTGATGGATCGGACAGGCCAAGCGGCCATGCGAGAGCACTTCGGCCCAGCTCATCCAGCCGCGCGCCGAGGTGGCGATGTGGCTGTCGCTGCCATTGTGATTTTGCTGCACAAGCGACGTGCCAAGAATGGCAATTCGCCCGGCGCGCGGGATGGAGATGGCCATCATTGCCTCAGGAATAGAGCACGCCACCATTGATGTCGTAGCAGGCACCGGTGATGTAGGCCGCATCGTCGGAAGCGAGGAATGCCACCAGCCCGGCCACGTCTTCGGAGGTGCCTTCGCGCTTGAGCAGGGCTGCGCCCGCGACGCGCTCGCGCACTTCGGGCTTGGTGAAAGTGTCGTGGAAGGCAGTGGCGATCATGCCGGGGCAGACCGCGTTGACGCGAATGCGGGGGCCGGCTTCCTTGGCGAGGCCGCGGGTGAAGGTCATCACCGCGCCCTTGGAGGTGGCGTAGGCGATGGCGCCGGGGCCGCCGCCATCACGGCCGGCCTGGGAGGAGAAGGTGACGATGGCGCCGCCTTCGGTCATTTTGGGCAAGACGGCCTGGGCTGTGAGGAAGAGCGAGGTAAGGTTGACGCTCATCACCTGGTTCCAGAAGGTTTCGTCCATCTCGGCCATAGTCTTGCGGGCCACAAGGCCACCGGCGACATGCACCAGGCCATGGATGGCGCCGAAGCGGTCAGAGGCGGCGGCCACGGCGGCGTCGACTACTGCCTTCTGCGTCAGATCGGCCTTGAGGGCGAGGACCTTGCCGCCGCGCTGTTCGATTTCGGCTACGGCGGAGCGGGCGCCATCTTCGGCACCATTATAGGTCAGCACCACATTGGCACCTTCCTCGGCAAAGCGCAGGGCGCAGGCGCGGCCGATATCGCGGCCGGCGCCGGCGACGAGGACGGTCTTGTTGGAAAAGCGCTGCATGATGAAACCTCTGATCTAGAATTTTTTGGGAAGGGTGAGCTTGAAGCGCTGGTCATCGACATCGGTGAAATAGATGTCGGTGGCAAAGCCCTGGTCGTCGATGAAACTGAAAATGCGCTTGGGGGCGTCGAGGCTATAGGGAACCAGTAGCGTCACCAGCACATGGCTTTTGGCGGCCGGGATGCTGGCCCTGATGTGATGGTGCTGTTCCAGCCCTTCGGTATCGGCGGGGTCGATTTCGGGGAAACCGTGTACTGCTGTGATGCTGGGTGCGCCGGCCGATGAGAAGACGAATTGACCGTAAAAGCCGGCCCGCTCACCGTGATAGCGGAAGCTGGTGCGGCCGGCGTCGGGCGCATTGGTGGTGTGGCAGAGCCAATCCAGGGTGACGGGCTCGGCGGCCTCGACGCGGTCGACGATGACGAAATAGCTGTCATCGACGAAATGGGTTTCGCGCTCAGCCTTCAGCACAAGCGGATTGGTGACGCGATAGGCCTCGGTTGCGTCCCCCACGATGCGGACATGGCCGGGGTTCTCTTCGACCTCGGTGATCTGCCCGGCGGCGCGGCGGCCCAGGGCCTTGTCTTTGTCGGCGTACTGCCCTTTACCGTCGATCAGGATGGCATTTTTGGAGCGGGTCTGGCGCCGCCAGTCCCGATGCATGCTGGAATTAAACGCCACGTAGTGACCGGACTGGATCGCCAGGTCTTCGCCATAGGCGTAGAGCAGGAAGGCGTTCTGGTCGCCATGGCTGTGGCTGAGCGAGCCATAGGCGCTCGATTTGAAGAGGAACTGGATGTGGCGCGCAGGGTCATCCATGTGCTTCTGGATGGCGACCCAGCCGATATCCTTGAACCATTTGACGGCGGGTAGATCAGTGGGCGGCAGCGCTTCGATGGGCGCGAAATCGTGCTGGTATTGCAGATCGTCGAAATTGAGGTCCCACCAGCCGTAATTGTAGAAGGCCATTTCGGTGCCGGCGGCGTCGGCTTTGAGGCGCTCGAAATACCACTGGTAGTGGCCATTGCCGGTGACGCCGGCGAACTGGCGGACATTGTAGCCCACCTTGAGGCCGGGCAGATCGCCCAGCGTTGAATCATCGCCAAAGCAGGCGCGGCGCGTGCCGGGGGCCTTGGTGTAGAGCGGGAAGGCGCCGGTATTCTGGAAGAAGGGGCGGCGGTAGAGATCGACGCCGAGATATTTGCGCAGCAGATTGGCCGCCTCGATGAAATAGGCAATGCCGGTCATCCAGTAATGCGGGCCCTCGGCCCAGCCGCCATCGGTGCCGGCCCAGGGAGAATAGAGCGTGGCAAGGAAATCGAGCGTGTAGTCGAGCCAGGCAGTGGCCTCCTCGCTTTCGCCATCGAGCGCAATACAGGCCGGGGTCAGCACGGCCGACAGCGAGCGGACGGCGTGGCTGTCATAGGGGAAGACCTGGATGCGGGCATGGGCAATCACGTGATTGGCCACCTCGCGCGTTCGGGTCAGCAGCACGGCGCGGACCTCGTCGCGCTCGGCCTCGGTCAAGTGATCATGCAACCAGTCATAACCCCAGGATAAAGCGACGACGACGCGGAAGCCGGCTTCGTCATTATAGGCGCGTGAGGTGGGGCCGGTCGGGTCCCAGCGGGCGATTGCGAGCAGCCAATCGCGGGACTTGTCGAGCAGATCGCTGCGGCCCAGCACCTTGCCGGCAATGGCGAGGTGGCGGATGGCGTAGATGATCTCCTGGCAGTCGATATACATCTGCCGCCACAGCGTCGCGACGCGGATATTGTTGGGATAGGGTTTTGGCTCGGCGATGATGGGCCGATCGATCCAGGGGGCGACGGATTTTTCGTAGAACTGGTCCCAGCCGGCATGGGTGGCGTCGGCTTTGACGGAGGCCGAGAAGGTGTCCAGCTCGTCCGGGTTCATCCATAGGCGGGGATGGCGCAGATCGCTTGCCGCGCGGCGGGCGGCGAGAGAGGGCACGGGCGTTTCGGGCAGGCCTTCGGCCAGATCGAAACTGCGGGTGCTGCTCCAATCCGAGCCTGGTGCGCCGGCCTTGGCGTCCCAGATGGCGTAGCTCCAGCAATGGCTGCCCGGCGGCAGCGGCGCGTCGGGGGTGAAGAAGTTCCAGGCCAGGTCCGTGTGGAGGCTGGTGCGGTTTTCGGGGAAGCTCGCATCGTCCGATATGCGCAGCACATAGCGGGCGCCATCGTCGATATCGGGCAGCCAGGAAAAGCGCGGCGGGTTTTCCGTTGGGGCCTGATCGGCGTTGGGCATATAGGTGATGGTCAACGAACCCGGCCGGGGTTCATCGAGAGCGGATTTGCGCAGCTTGGCCGGGGCAGAAGGACGCATCGCCTGCCGAACTCCTATCAAAGGGAAGTGGGAGGGTGGCGACGGGGAGGCCGCCACCCGGGAGGACGGAGCCGCTATTGCGCGGCGCCGTATTGGCGTTCATAGGCGGCCTGCATGACCTCGATGACCTGGTCGTAGCCCATATCGGTGAGGCGCTGCTTGTAAGCGTCCCAGCCGGTATTGACGTCCTGTGCGCCCAGCACCCAAGTCTGCTGCATTTCGGTCATGTAGGTGAGAAGGCTGGGCCAGTAGCGATCATAGATCGCCTTTTCTTCAGCATTGAGCGCGACGCCCAGGAACTCGTCCTTGAGGCAATTGCACTCTTCGTACATGGCGATGCCGTCGAGCGCGATCTGGTTGGTCCATTGGCGCTCATATTCGTAGTCCATCCAGTAACCGCGCGGCACCTGGGCGCCCACGGCCCAGAGTTGGGCATTGACCGGCTCGCCATTGGTCAGCAGCTCTTTTTTGAACTGCGGCTTGCCATCGACCATGTCGTAGGTCAGCCCTTCGACGCCGAAGTTCGACATGATCCGGCCCTGTTCGGAAAACCAGAAGTCGAAATATTTTATGGTTTCAACCGGGTGCTGATTGGTGGCCGAAATGGCCCAGCCGGCGGGCTGCACCTGTTGGCGGCGCGCGTCTTCGAAGCGGTCGCCCGATACGGTCTTGGGCGGCAACATGGGGACGAAGTTGAAGCCTTCGATGGTGGGGCGGAGCGCGTCATTATAGGTGGCGGTGCTGGCGAACCAGTCATGCATCATGCCGCCCAGGTTGTTGCCGAGCAGGAATTCGCGCGAGCGGGAGCCGCGGGTGAAGATTTCCTTGTCGATCAGCCCTTCCTTGTACCATTGGGCGATATTGGAAATGCCGGTCTTGTAATTATCCTCGGCCCAGGGATGGCGCACCTTGCCGTCATAGGTGGCAAAATCGCCGTAGCGTTCGGAGCCGGAGACACGGGCATCCCACAGGTTAATCAGGCGGACGGCGTCGACCACGTCACGGGCGAAATACGGAACTTCGTCCTTCTGGCCATTGCCGTTGGGGTCCTGATCGCGGAAGGCCTTGAGGACTTCGTAGACTTCCTCGGGCGTCTCGGGTTGCTTGAGACCCAGCTTATCCAGCCAGTCCTGGCGGATGAACCAGCCGCGCGAGAACTTCCCGTCCGGCACATAGGGAATGTAATAGATATTGCCATCCGGGCCCGAGATCGACGCCTTGATCGCAGGGTGGCTATCGAAGAAGGCCTTGAGGTTGGGGGCGTTCTCTTCGATCAGGTCGTTGAGCGGCACGAAGGCGCCTTCGAGCCCATAGCGGATGAAATCGTCCTTGAGCCCACCCGTGGCGTCGCCGCCCACGATGTCGGGCAAATTGCCCGAGGCGATCAGCAGATTGAAGGCGTCACGACTGCTGGTCGTTGCCAGCGAGGCCACGTTGCGCACGTGGATATTGGTCAGCTCGGCCGCCTTCTGCTCCACCGGCCAGTCTTCGGTGTAGACGTATTTATCGCGGAAGTGAAAGTGGATGGTGAGCTCGAGCGGCTCCTCGGTAATCTTGGGCGCTTCCTGCGCCCAGACCATTGATGGCATGGCCAAAGCGGCGGCCAGTGTGATGCTCGATACGCCTTTGAGTAGTGCTTTCACAGGTTCCTCCCTTGTGGTGCAGCGATTATTCTTTGACCCCGCCCAGCAGGATGCCTTTGGTGAAATAGCGCTGGGCGTAGGGGTAGATGATGAGAACGGGGATGATCGACGCGACCATGATGGCGGCCGTCACCGTCTCAAATGAGTATTGGGCGTTGAGCAGGCTCGATGCGAATTCGTCGTTGGAGTTGAGATCGACGATGACGCGCTTGAGATAGACCTGCAGCGGGATTTTCTCTTCGCCGCGCAGCAGCACCATGGCCCAGAAATAACCGTTCCAACGCGAGACGATGCAGAACAAAGCCACGGTCACGATGGCGGGTTTGGAGAGGGGAATGAACACCTTCCACAGCAGCTGGATTTCGCTGGCACCATCCATCTTGGCGGCTTCTTCAAAGGATTTGGGAACGGCCTCGAAGAAGTTGCGCAGCAGGATGACGTTGAAGGCATTGCAGGCAAAGCCGATGATGATGCCGAAGCGGCTATCGAGCAGCCCCAAATCCCGCATATTGAGGAAGAAGGGGATCATGCCGGCGTTGAACCAGAGCGTGAAGGCAATGGCGATGTTGAAAAAGGTCCGGCCACGCAGACGCCTGCGGGAGAGCGCATAGGCGCCCGGGATCATAATGGCGAGGCTCATCAGCGTGCCGCCGAAGGTGTAGATGAAGGTGTTGCCATAGGCGACCCAGAACATCTTGTCCGACAGCACCCGCTCATAGGCCGCCAGCGTCAGCCCGACGGGGAAGAAGGTGACCTTGCCGGAGGTAACGGCGGCGCCCGAAGAAATCGACACCGCCAGGATGTAGATGAACGGGTAGAGCGTGGAGAGCACGAACAGCGTCAGCAGGACCGCATTGGCCCAGCCAAAGATCTTGTCGCCACGCGTATAGAGATTGAAGGCTGCCATTTAGCTTCTCCTCACCACAGCGACGTCGACGACAGCTTCCGGCTGATCCGGTTGGCCGAGTAGACGAGGACGAAGGCGATGACGGCATTGAACAGGCCGGCAGCGGTCGCCAGATCGTATTGGGTGCCTTGCAGGCCGGTGCGGTAAATGAAGGTCGAGACCACGTCGGCCGTCTCGTAGGTCGAGGGCTGGTAGAGCAGGATGATGTATTCAAAGCCCACTTCGACCAGATTGCCGATGCGGATGATCAGCATGATGATGATGGTGGGCAGGATGCAGGGCAGCGTGATGCGCCATATCATCTGCCAGCGCGAGGCGCCGTCGACGCGGGCGCTTTCGTAAAGCGTGGGGCTCACACCGGCGATGGCGGCCAGGTAGACAATCGATTCAAACCCCGCTTCCTTCCAAATGCTCGACCCGATGAAGACGGGACGGAACCATTCGGGCTGGGTCAGGAAATAGATGGGTTCGAGCCCCACCCATTTGAGGAAGATGTTGATAACGCCGGTCGAGGGCGACAGGAAATTGATGACGATGCCGGCAACGATCACCACCGAGATGAAGTGGGGCAGATAGACCACGGTCTGGGCCCAGCGCCGTGCGACTGCGCTCTGCACCTCGTTGAACATCAGTGCCAGAATGATCGGCACGGGAAACGCGAAGATCAAACCGATCGAGCTGATAATGATGGTGTTGAAGAACGAGCGGATGAACAGCCCGTTGTTGAACAATTCCTGGAAATGGGCGAAGCCGACCCAAGGGCTGGCATCGACGCCGCGGAAGATTGAGAAATCCTTGAAGGCGATCTGCAGCCCGTGCATGGGCTTGTAGAGAAATAGCGCGAACCAAATGACCATTGGCGCCAGCAAGAGATAGAGCTGCCAATCGCGCCTCAGGTCTTCGCCAAGCGTGCGCAGATAATCGCGAAAGCGGTTTTCCATTGCCCTGCCCTCACGCCAGCGTCTTGAGGGTTCGACCGGTCTCAGTGTCGAAGACATGCATGCGGGATGTGTCGACCCCGAGCCGGCGGACATTGGCGAGATCGTGGATGGCCGAGAGCGTTTCGGCCTTGGCAATGAAGGGGTGATCATCGATCCGGCCATGCAGCAATGCTTCGGCGCCCAGCGGCTCGACGAGATCGATGATACAGTCGACGGCCTCGGCGCTCGCCTCTGCGTTGACCAGCATGGCTTCGGGGCGGATGCCGAGTTTGACGGCCTGGCCGTCCCTGGTGTTGCGGGCGAAGGCACCGGGAATGGCCAGGCTCTGCCCTGCCCCGCCCGCGATGACACCGCGCGGCCTGCCATCGACCATGGAGATCGTTGCGTCGATAAGATTCATCGGCGGTGAGCCGATAAAGCTGGCCACAAAGGTATTGGCCGGTTCGAGGAATACATCCATGGGCGAGCCGACTTGCTCGATATGGCCGTTGTTCATGATGACGATGCGGTCGGCCAGGGTCATGGCCTCGACCTGATCGTGGGTCACATAAATGCTGGTGGCTTCCATGCGGCGGTGCAGCAGCTTGATCTCGGCACGCATATGAGTGCGCAGCTTGGCGTCGAGATTGGATAGCGGCTCGTCGAACAGGAACACCTTGGGTTTGCGCACGATGGCGCGGCCCATGGCGACGCGCTGGCGCTGGCCGCCGGAGAGGTCGGCGGGCTTGCGCTTGAGATAATCGGTGAGACCCAGAATGTGGGCGGCCTCGGCCACGGCCTGGTTGACCACGTCCTTCTTTTCGCGGCGCACGCGCAGGCCGAAGGCAATGTTTTCGGCCACGTCCAGATGGGGATAGAGCGCGTAATTCTGGAACACCATGGCCACGTCGCGGTCTTTGGGGGCGACCTTGTTGACCGTGCGCCCGCCGATGGAAACCGTGCCGCCCGAGATGTCTTCGAGCCCCGCCACCATGCGCAAAGTGGTCGACTTGCCGCAGCCGGAGGGACCGACCAGCACCACGAATTCCTTGGGCTGGATGGAGAGGTTGATGCCATGCACAACCTCAAGCGCGCCGTAGCGCTTGACGACATCGTTGATCTCAACTGCGGACATAGAAAGGCTCCTCCTCAGGGCCCTGGAGTTTCAGGAGACGGTCTATTCAGCGACCGTCTTGGACCCACGCGGAGCGCGCTTTTTGGGCACGCGGGTATTGATCTGTTCGATATAGGCCCAGATTTTGGGGTTCTTGGAGAGTTCGGCGATCTTTGATTCGAGCGAGCCCAAATGCTTGGCGACGGCCTCGCGTGCAGCTTCAACGTCGCCGGATTCAATGGCTGCGACGATGGCCTCATGCTCGCCGATCACCTGTTCGGTGCGGCGCACGGCGAAGACGCGCTTGAGATGGCGCATGCGATCCATTTCGCCCTTGGCCTGATTGACCACGCCCCAGGCGCCAGGCAGGCGCGCGGCGGCGAAAATGGTGCGGTGGAATTCTTCGTCAAGCAGGAAGAAGTCGGTGAATTGCTCGTCTTCGGCGGCGGTGCGCTGCTCGCCAAGGCAGGTCTTGAGGCGAGCAATATCCTCGAAAGAGTGGCGCTTGGTGGCTTCGATCACCGCGCCCTCTTCGAGCTTGAATCGAATGAAGCAGGCTTCCATGTAGCGCTGCACATCGATGGTGGCGACGTAGGTGCCGCCCTGCGGCACGACAGTGACGAAACCTTCGTCGGCGAGCCGGATGATGGCCTCACGCACCGGCGTCTTGCTGACATGCAGCAGCGCCGCGATCTCCTTTTCCGACAGCGCCCGGCCTGGCAGCAGCTTGACCTCGACGATCAGCTTGCGCAGCAGGGCATAAATGCGATTGGCCATATTGCCGACCGACGGCAACTCGTCAGACCGCACAAGATCGACCAAGGGCAGCGATGGAAATTCACTCGTTGGAGACATATCAATCCAATAACTGATATCTTAGTTGATGTATTGATATGTCTGTAGTCACTCCTTGTCAACGCTCCTCGCCATCAAGCTAGACGTCGGCGTATCCGACCGGCGATAATGCCGGATGAGCAGATTTGTGCCTTCAGGTCACCTGCACCAGCGCTGAACGAGCCTCCGGCTGGGCAAAACCAAGAACATTGCGCTGTTGGGGAGTGTTTGGGACGGCGGCCTGCTGCCCCACGCCGAGGTCTTGCACCATGGCCCGTTCCACCAGATCCATCCAATTTGGCATCCGCCCCGAGCACATCGAGCTGACTTCGGACGGCAATGCCGCCAGCGTCCGCAGCATCGAACCGACCGGATCGGAAACGCATTTGCGGCTTGAGGCGGGCAACGACATCGTCGTTGCTGTACTGGGAAATCGACCCAAACTGACCATGGGCGAGCCGGTCAGCTTTACCTATGACACGGCCAACATCCTGCTTTTCGACATGGAGACCGGCATCCGATTGACCGATCATCAGGCAAGTTAGTGGCGCTGGCAGGTACAAGGGCTCCCACTCCGCCGACCGAACTCTTTATAGCCGTAGCGCCTGCTCCGTTTGGGGATCGAAGATATGGACTTTATCCATATCAATACTCAGCTTCGCCCGCTGATTAGGCGAGGGTGCGGTATCCGGGTCTACCCTGGCGCACACCACGTCGTTGCCGACGCTGAAATAAAGCAAGGTTTCCAGCCCCAACGGCTCGACGATCTCGACATTGGCCCAGATCGGGGCAGCATGGGGTCGACCATTGGGTTGGGTGATCACTTCCGGCCGAATTCCCACAATAACCTTGCGTCCCGCCAAAAGCCCCGCGCTTGCCCGCATTGACGGTGGCACCGGAAGGCTCGTGCCGTCTGCCAGCACCAGTGTCAGTTCATCCCCAGCGGCAATGACGCTTGCCGATAGCAGGTTCATTGCTGGCGAACCGATAAAGCCGGCCACAAACAGGCTCGCCGGGCGATGATAGAGTTCCTGTGGCGGCCCGACCTGCTCAATGCGGCCCTTGTTCATTACCACGACCCGATCGGCCATGGTCATGGCCTCGATCTGGTCATGTGTCACGTAAACTGTGGTCGTCGGCAGGGTCTGGTGCAACCGCTTGATTTCGGTGCGCATCTGCACGCGCAACTTGGCGTCCAGGTTCGACAGCGGCTCGTCAAATAGAAACACTTTTGGATTGCGCACGATGGCCCGGCCCATGGCCACGCGCTGGCGCTGGCCACCAGAAAGCTGGCCAGGGCGTCGGTCTAGGAGTTCGGTGATGTGTAGGGTCTGCGCCGCCGCCGCAATCCGCTGCTGAATGTCTGCCTTTGGCATTTTCTGCTGCTGCAGGCAAAAAGCGATGTTCTCATGCACGCTCATATGGGGATAAAGCGCGTAATTCTGGAACACCATGGCAATATCGCGCTCACCCGGCCCCAGATTGTTGACCACCCGGTCACCGATGGCGATCTCGCCGCCGCTGATATGCTCGAGCCCGGCGATCATGCGCAGTGTCGTCGACTTGCCGCAGCCTGAAGGCCCGACCAGCACTACGAATTCATTGTCGGCGACTTCAAGGTTGATGCCCCGCACCACCTGGTGCTCGTTATAGGCTTTGACCACGTTCCGAAGAGAAAGTTGAGCCATGCTGGTTTCCTATTTCTCGCGCAACCAAACGAGCATGCCGCCGGCTTGTCGGTTGGCCCATAGGTGATAGGGGATCGCATTAAGACGCGCTGCTTGGGTTTTCGGTTGTTCGCGGCGGTAAAGTTGCCCGTCCCAATCCGCGTCGCTGGTTTTAGTAGCTAAGGCCGAAAGCCGCACTGCGCCGCCGAGCAAGTCGGGGTCAAATTCCGCTGCGATTTCTGCGTCGGCCGGTAGCGCCAGCAATTGGGGCACAAACCCCAGATCGGCCTCCTCCGCGCAGTAGACCACCGGCCCACGTTTCAGCGCCACGCGCCCGGCATCCTCGCTGGCCAGCGGGTGAGCATAAATTCGCTCGACCGGCATGTCGAAGCTGATCCGCACCACGTCGCCGGCCGCCCACTGGCGAGCGATGGCCAGATAACCCTTTTCGGCGGCGGCAGTGTCTATTCCCTCTCCGTTCACCGTCACGCTGGCCTTGTTACACCAGCCAGGCATACGCAGACGTAGTGTGAAAGGCATCGGCGCCGCAGGCACGAGGGTCAGCGCGATATCGCCATCCCAAGGATAAGACGTTTCTTGTGATATTTGTACGATCCGTCCGCCGATCTCGGCTTCGGCCGTGTTGGCGCCGTACAGATGGACCACCAGTTCATCTGGCTTGGTGGTATAGAAATAGCTGCCCAGCGAGGCGATCAGGCGGGCGATATTGGTGGGGCAGCACGGACAATAATGCCATTTCCAGCGCCGGTGCTGGCCATGGCTTTCCAGCACATTCTCATAAAAATAGTGCTCGCCATCCCGCGCAATCCCAGAGAGCGCGCCGTTGAAAATTGCCAATTCGACATGGTCGGTGAAGCGCGAGTCCAGCTCGATCTGTGCCATACGATGCCCCCAGAAGGCCAGGGCAACCGCCGCGCAGGTCTCGGCATAGGCAGTTTCATTGGGCAGGTCGTATTCCCGGGTAAACCCTTCATTGGCGCCCGAGGGTCCCAGACCGCCAGTAATGTAGAGCTGCCGTCCGGTGAGGTTGTCGAAAAGCCGGTCACAGGCGGCCAGGAGCGTCAGATCGCTAGTTTCGTAGGCGAGGTCCGCCATGGCCGAGAACAGATACATGGCCCGCACCGCGTGGCCCACCACCTGGGTCTGCTCGCGCACCGGCATATGGGCCTGGCTGTAGGCATAGGTCTGGTAGTGGTAATTGGCAGGATCATCACCCCGTCGCCGCGCTTCCTCGTCGTAATAGGAGGGCATCTGGCCGCGCTCATCGACGAAATACTGTGCAAGCTTGAGATGCTTGGGATTCTTGGTCACGCGATAGAGCTTGATCAGCGCTAGCTCGATCTCCTCATGCGCGTCGTAGCCGCGCAATTTACCCGGCTCGCGGCCGAAGGTGGCATCGATGTGATCGACCGCTTTGATCATCACATCCAGGAAAGCCCGCTTCCCGGTAGCTTCGAAATAAGCCACCGCTCCTTCGAGCAAATGTCCCATGGAATACATTTCATGTAGGTCGCGCAGATTGGTCCAGCGCTTGTCCGGCTCCCGGCGGATGAACCAGGAATTAAGGTAGCCGTCCGCCATTTGCCCGTGGGCGAGTTTTTCGACGATATCATCGATCTTTGCTTGCAGCGCCGGATTGGGATGGGCTTTGAGCGTATAGCTCGCAGCCTCAATCCACTTGCCGAAATCGCTGTCGAAGAAATGCTGCATCGAAAGCCCGCTGGGTTGGATCGGCCGGGCCAATGGCCCGGGTGGCTGGTCGAAATTGAGCACCTCGAGAAAGCGCTCTTCATCGAGGCGTCTGTGCTGGCTGGGCACGGTCACCTCGCGCACCGTTTTGCTCCAACTTTCCCAGAAGCCGCCGGCGAAATCGACCTTGGCATGGTCAACGGGAACGTAGCGCTCGATGCGCAGGGGATTGGACAGATCGGTCATCGGATCGCTTTCGAAACCAGGTGGATCATTTGACGGCGCCAGCCGTCATGCCGCGCACGTAATAACGTTGCAGCAACAGGAAGAGGACAAGGCAGGGGATCATGGTGACCGTGACGCCGGCCTGCAGAGCGCCCCAGTCGATAATGCCGTAAATGCCGGATGAGACATTCACCAGCATGATGGGCAGAGTGAACTTGTTCTGGTCGGACAGGAAAATCAGCGCCGCCAGAAATTCGTTCCAGGAATTGAGAAAGGCAAAGAGCGCCACCGTAGCGACCCCCGGCAGGGCAATAGGCACCATGATGCGGCGCAGAATGGTCCATTGGGAGGCCCCATCGATCCGCGCCGCCTCGATCAATGCCTTGGGCACAGCATCGAAGGCATTGCGCATCATGAAGATCGAAAAGGGCAGCTGGAAGGTGGTGTAGATCAGCACCAGCCCCAACAGGTTGTTCTGCAGTTTGAGCAAGTTGAGGATCAGGAATAACGGCGTCAAAATGGACTGGAACGGAATCATCATCGTTGCCATCAAGGCGACGAACAGGACCGTCTGGCCGGGAAAGCGGAATTTGGAAAAGCCATAACCGGCGGGCACCGCGATCAGCACGGTCAGCAGGACCGTTCCTAAAGCGATCATCACCGAATTGCCGGCATAGACATACCAGCCTGCTCCTACCCCTTCGAGACGACGGTAATTATCCAGCGAAAAAGCTTTGCTGAACAAAGCAAGCGGATTGGCCAACGCCTCGGCGGGCGGCTTAAAGGAATTGGCCACCGACCAGACCATAGGCATCAGGAACAGCACGGCCAAGACACTGGCCGTGACATAAAAGGCGACCAGACCCAACCGCTCCCGGCGCGAGGGGCCATTGCTAGTCAGATCGCTCATCAGCTTTCCTCCGGGCGGACTTTAAGAAAGGTCAGTTGGATCGAGCTGATGGCAACCAGCACCACGAGCAGTACCAGCGACAGCGCCGAGCCATAGCCCAGCCGGTAGGAACTGAACGAGGCCAGATAAATCTGAAACACCGCGGTGATAGTCGAGTTCTGCGGCCCGCCCTGGGTGATGACGAAGAACTGATCGAAGGCCAGCATCGAGGAGGTGACGTTAAGCACCAGCGCCAGCAGCAGCGAATTTCGCATCAGCGGCAGGGTAATATTGCGGAACCGGCTCCAGGCATTGGCGCCGTCGATCTTGGCCGCCTCGATCACCTCGGCAGGCACGCTTTGCAGGCCCGTGAGCAGGATCACCATGGTGAAGCCCGCGCTCTTCCACACCACCATCAGGATGATTACACCCAGCGCCGGCCAAAAGCTTTCAATTGGGCGCGGCGCGGCTGTCACCAGATGCAGGCTCTTAAGCAATTGCGCAAAAACCCCGCTATCGGGATTGAGCAGCCACATCCAAAGGGTCGAAGCCGCACCGAACCCGATCACCACCGGCATAAAGAAGATGGTGCGGAAAAAGCCTGCCGCTCGCAGTGGCCGGTCGATTAGCAGCGCGAGCGGAAAGGCCACAGCGAAGAGGGCCAGGGTCACCAGCACGGTATAAAGCATGGTGAAACCCACGCTGTTCCAGAGCTGACGGTCCCCCGCGATCTCCATGAAATTATCGAGTCCGATAAAGCTTGATTGACCCAGCAGCGGCCAATCATGCAAGCTCATCCACACTGTCATGATGAGCGGCACGAAGAAGAAGAGTCCGATCATGATCAGGCTCGGCACGATGAAGGCGGCGCCCAGCCATTGATGCGGCTCTTGCCGGATTGCCGGCTGTTCGATGGACACGGTCACGGTGCACTCCCCTTGCTGATCAAAAATCGGCGGACGGAACAAATCCCGTCCGCCACGCTCCGGGAGGAGTTACTTGGGGTTGGTGCGTTCCAGGATCTTGGTGAACCCTTCTTGCGCCGCGCTAATCGCACCATCGATATCGCCATCGAAAATGGCGGTTTGCAGCAGATTGACCCAGGGGCCAGTGCGGGCCACGAACAATTCGTCGGAAGCGAAAGTGTAGGGCGTGCGTGCACTAGCCAGGATATCGTAGGCAATTAGATTGCGCGGATCGAAATCGGCATAGGCCTCATCGGCCAAGTCGGTGCGCGGCGGCATGCCGGATTCCGCGGTGATCAGGACTTGCTGCTCGGGCTGCATGTAGAAGTCGATGAAGCTCTCGGCCACGGCCTTTTTTTCAGGGCTGATGCCCTTCATCAGGGCCAGCGTGTCGCCACCGGCAAAGCTCGAGGCGCCGCCTTCGGGACCGGGAATGGGTGCGACGCCAAAATTCACGTCGGGATATTGGCTGGTGAGCAGATTCACGATGTAGGACCCTGTCATCAGAATACCAACCTTGCCCGAGGCAAAAGCGGCCACTGCATCATTGCCCACACCCGAGCGGGAGGTGGGGTGGATGGAGCCCGATGTCCACATGTCATTATAGGCAGCTAGCGTCGCTCGCATGGCCGGCGTGTCGATGGTTGCAGTGCGCCCGTCTTCGGACAGCACATCGGCTCCGGCCGCCCAGATATGGGGCGTGAAATCATAGACCAACCAACTGCCTGAGCTTGCCACGAAGAAGAGGCCATAAGTGTCATTGCCCAGCGCAGTGATCTTCTTTGCGTCTTCAGCAATTTCGGCCAGCGAGGCTGGGGCCTTTTCCGGATCGAGCCCGGCGGCTGTGAACAGATCCTTGTTATAGGCGATGATCGAGGCGTCAGGCAGCGCGGGCACGCCATAGACCTTGCCCTCATAGGTGGCTAGGCGAATATGGGAGGGGCTGAGCGCATCCGCATAGGGCAGGCCCTTGATGAAATCGGTCATATCTTCGAGGCTGTCGGTCGCCGCGAAAGTGGGCAGATAGATCAAATCCAGCACAGCGCCATCGGGCGCTGCCCCCGCCGCGATCGAGGTGCCCAGCTTGGGCACCATCTGTTCAGCGGTGATCGGCGTCACCACGACCTTGTCGTCATGGCTGGCATTGTAGAGATCGACGAGCTTTTCCAAGACGCCCGCTGAGGACGTCCGCACCCATAGGTTCAGCTCTTCGGCACGCGCCGACGACATGGCCACAAGGCCTGTCGCGGCAATCGCCGTGGTCATCAGCATCCACTTTTTCATGATGGTTTTCCCTTCCCGTTTCCCTCATCTGGCAACGGATCCGCCACCAGATTGCCATGAGGACTAGCAGCAAGAATTCAGTTTGTCGACAATATTTGCGAAAGCGCTTTCTCATCGGAAATTTGGAACGGAATGGCCGGTCTTCTTCGGTTTATGGCACCCAGGACTTTCGAGTTTTGCGAAAACATGCGAAAGCCGAACATGTTGCAAGGCTTTCGGCTCGCAACGATCCCTGTTAGGCAAGCCGGCATGAACGAGACAATTCCACCGCGTGACGCCAACACCCGACCCTCGACGCTGGACGATGTGGCGCGCCGTGCCGGCGTATCTCTGGGCACTGCATCCAAAGCGCTCAACGGCCGAGACCGGGTTAGTGATGCGACGCGCGCTCGGGTGGAAGACGCTGCACGGGCCCTCGCCTATGTTGGCAACCCCCTCGCACGAGGGTTGTCGCAGGGGCTTTCCGGCACAGTGGGGCTGCTCACCTCAGATCTTGAGGGGCGCTTCAGCTTACCCATTTTGATGGGGGCGGAGGACAGGTTTGGGGCCGGGCGGGTCTCGGTTTTTCTCTGCGACGCACGGGGCGATGCGATCCGCGAACAACACTACATTTCCGCGCTTCTCGCCCGCCGCGTCGATGCCATTATGGTGGTGGGCAGCAAGACTGACCATCGCGCCCCTATTGGCCGCGACCTGCCCGTGCCGGTCATCTATGTCTATACGCCCTCCCAGGACCCGCGCGACCTCTCGCTAACCCCCGACAATGTTGCGGGCGGCCGCATGGCAATCGAGCATCTGCTCGCCTCGGGACGGCGCCACATCGCCCATTTGACCGGACCGCGTCATGAGCGCGCCGCGGCCGACCGGACCAGGGGCATTGCCCAGGTCCTTGCCGAAAGTGAAACCCAATTGATGTTCGAAACCGCCTATGGCGAATGGACCGAGCGCTGGGGCCGTTCATCCTGTGCCATGATGTTGGAACAGGGCACCAAGGTCGACGCCATCCTCTGTGATTCCGACCAAATTGCCCGCGGCGCCCTAGACGCTTTGCGCGAACGTGGCATCCGCGTACCCGACGATGTCGCCGTTATCGGCTTCGACAATTGGGACATTATCGTGGAGGGTACACACCCACCTCTCACCAGCATCGACATGAATCTGGGCCTGCTCGGCCGCCATGCCGCCGAACGCCTGTTCCATGCTATTGGTGGCGCGCCCTTAGCCAGCGGCATCGAGCTGTCCGATTGCCGTCTGGTCGTCCGCGGTTCGACTGCATTGACGATCTAGCCGGAAATCGGTTGGGTACTGCGGTCCAGAAACGCGGCGGCACGCGGCGACAGACGCCCTGCCAGAGCCTTGCGGACCCGGGCGTGATAGGCGTTGAGAAAGCCAATTTCCGCAGTGGTTAGCGCTTCTGTGTCGGCCATGGCCACATCGATAGGCACCAGGGTCAGCGTCTCGAACCTTAGAAAGCCCGCAACGCCCGCGACCACTTCGACCTGGTTTTCCACCCGCAACCCGAAAGCGCCTTCCCGGTAATAGCCCGGCTCGATGGTCATCACCACGCCCGGCTCGAAGCCATGCGCATTCACCGTCTTGCCGAAGCGGTGCGGGTGCTCGTGCACAGACAGGAAATGTCCTACCCCGTGCCCCGTGCCGTGATCATAGTCCAGCCCGAGATCCCAGAGTGGCCGCCGCGCCAGGGCATCAAGATGATGGCCCTGAGCGGTCGGTGGAAACTGCGCCGTCATCAGCGCCACAAAACCTCTGAGCACGGCCGTATAGGTCTGCCGTACGGCCCCACTGGCCGGACCGAAATTCATGGTGCGCGTGGCGTCCGTTGTGCCACCCCAGTATTGCCCGCCTGAATCAATCAGATAGGGCAACTCGCCAGTCAGAGGGGCATTGGTTTGTGGCTTAGAAGCATAATGGCACATGGCTGCGTTACTGCCTGACGCCGAAATTGCTCCGAAACTGTCTTCGACAAAGTCAACGCCCGCGCGCCGGAAGGCGAGCAATTGCGACTGCGCCTCAAGCTCGGTGATGGCGTTGCCCGCGGCCAGGCGTACCGGCACCTCGGCATCGAGCCAGGCCAGAAATTCCGTCCAGGCGACGCCATCCTGGATATGGGCTTGCCGAAACCCCTCCAGCTCGACCTCGTTCTTGACCGCCTTGGCGAGCGTAACCGGGCTGAATTGCAGCAGCGGGATACCGCCCGCGGCCTCTACCGCCAGGCGTACCGCCACCGGCGCGAAGCCCGGATCAACCAATACCGTCTTATTCCCTGCTCGCTCTCGCACCGCCGCGATTAGCCCGTCAGCAGGCCGGACCGCCAGCCCGTCAGTCTCGATGCCGCTGCGGTCATTGGGCAGCTTGCGCTCATCCACGAACCAATCCACCTGGCCGTCGCGGCCAACAATGGCCGCCGAATGGGCGATCGGCGTATGAGCGATGTCACCGCCCCGGATATTGAGCAACCAGGCAATATTATCCGGCTGAGTCTCGACCAGGAAATCCGCTCCGGCCTGTTCCAGCCTCGCCCCGATACGCCTGCGCTTGCTCGCGCTAGCCTCCCCCGCCCAGCGCAACGGGAAGGCTTGGATCGGGGCAATTGGCGGGGGCGGCTGATCCGGCCAGATGGCATCAATGAGGTCTGTTTCCAAAAGGACCAATTCGCCTCCCGTTCGGTCCATGGCTGCTTTCAGCTTTGCGTAAAGCGCGCTCGGCACCAGCATGGGATTGATGCCGATGCGCTGCCCGCGGGGCAGCTTCTGCTCGAGCCAGGTCTCGATGGGAAAATCGAAAAAATGCGCGATCTCAAACTGACGGGTGTCCACCTCGGCCCGCACCTGCACCTGATAGCGCCCGTCTACGAAAAGCACGGCGTGATCGGCCGTTACCGCTGCAATCCCGGCCGAGCCGCTAAAGCCGGTGAGGAAGGCCAGCCGCTCGTCATGTGGCGCCACGACCTCGCCCTGATAGGGATCGAACCGCGGCACAACCACGCCATAAAGGTCAGCTTGGGTCAGTTTTCCTCGGAGCTGGCGTAACGCGGTATCAGTTCGGTTCATTGTATTCGGCATGCCGGCTGCTCCCCATTCTTTTCCTGGGACAGTGTTCTAAATCGCTGTATTTAGTTTGTCGACAAATTCATTGACTCCGGAGAGCGCATCTGGTGTCCTCAGGCTTCCGCCGGAGACCAGAGGGGTCTGGTTCCTGGCACAAAACGCTCGGAGGGAGCTCATGCACCATTTGTCCGGTATTACTCGATTGGCCTTGGCGGGCCTAATGGCGACGACCAGCATCATTGCCCTGCCCCATGGGGTCGCGGCTCAGGACGGCCAGGCGGGCGGCACGCTGCGCATTCTGGGCACAGCCGACATCGACCATTTTGATCCAACTTCGGCGGCTCTGGTTACCAGCAATAATTTCCTGCGCGCGGTGACACGGCAATTGATCAGCTATGCCGCCTCAACCGACGAAACGGTCCGCATCACGCCAGAGGGGGACCTTGCCACCGAAGTGCCTCAGCCTACCAATGACGGGCTGACCTATACGTTCAAGCTACGCCAGGGCGCACAGTGGAATGCGCCCTCTGGCGCCCGCCAGATTACCTCGGCCGATTTCGAGCGCGGAATCAAGCGCATGTGCAATCCGCTGTTGGGCTCCGCTGCGCTGACTTATTATCAGGATCTCATCGCGGGTTTGGCCGAATTCTGCGCCGGCTTTTCCAAGGTCGAACCAACTGTAGAGGCCATGAAGGCCTATATTGAGGGCAACGACATTGCCGGCATCGAGACGCCAGACGACCAAACAATCGTCATCAATCTCACCCAAAAAGCAGGCGACTTCATCTATATGCTGAGCCTGCCGACCTCGGCACCGGCACCAGTCGAGGTGCTCGATTACCTGCCCGATAGCCCCGATTATCGGAATAACTTCATCGCGAGCGGTCCTTACACCCCCGGCGCTTACACGCCCGATAGCAGCCTGCAACTGGTCCGCAACCCTGCCTGGACACCCGAGAGCGATCCGCTACGCAAAGCCTATGTCGATGACATCCAGATCACCTTCGGCCTGCAACCCGATGCTGTCCTGCAGCAATTGCAGTCTGGTGATGGCGACATGACTTTTGACATCACCATTCCGCCAGCCATCCTGCAATTGCTGACGGCCACGGGCGATGAAAAGCTGATGACGGTCTCATCGGGGGCCACTGCCTTCCTCTTTATCAACACGGTATCGGAAAACAACAATGGCGCTCTGCGCGACCTCAAGGTCCGCCAGGCGCTGAACTATGCCATCGACAAGGCTGCCATCGTGCAGCAATCCGGCGGCCCCACGGTAGGCCAGCCGGTCAACGGCATTTTTGGGCCGGGCGTGCTGGGCTATCACGATTTCGATCTCTATCCCTCGCCCGAGGCTAAGGGCGACCCGGCCAAGGCTAAGGAATTGCTGGCCGAGGCAGGCTACCCCGATGGCATCACGCTCAAAATGCCGTTCCGCAACCAGAATAACGAACCGGCCATTGCCCAGACCATCCAGGCCAGCATGGCAGCGTCGGGCATTACGCTGGAGCTGACGCCGGTGGCCCCTGCGGACTATTATTCCAAGTTCATGACCAACCCGGTCAACACCAAGGACGGAACCTGGGACATTGCGCCTGTGGGTTGGACGCCCGACTGGGCGGGGGGCTCGGCCCGCTCGGTGTTCCAGCCGCAATTCAGCTTCAACGGCACCCATCAGACCTACAATTACACCGACTACAACAACCCCAAGGCCAATGAGCTGGCCCAGCAGGCCATCAATGCCACCACACCCGAGGAAGTGGCTCGGTTATGGGGTCAAGTCGACGAGCTTGTCATGGCCGATGCGCCGGTCGTGCCGTATCTCGCCAATAAGGTTGTGCTCTATCGCAGTGCCGCCGTGCAGAATTTCCAGCCCTATGCGCTGGGCGTGCAGGGTGATTGGACCAATGTCTGGATCCAACGCTAAGCTGTAACGGCGTGGTCCGGGCCACCAGGTCCGGACCATAGCCACCGCGTAGGTCAAACTCGGAGCCGCTCCTTGCCAGTGCTCGAAGCCCGCAATCTGACCGTCTCGATCCCCACCGAAGACGGCACAATCCACGCTGTCCAAAATGTCTCCTTCGCCATCGAGACCGGGGAACTGTTCGGTATTGCCGGGGAATCGGGTTCGGGCAAATCGGTGATGATGCAGGCCATTCTGGGGCTGCTGCCCTATGCCGATATTTCCGGCCAAGTCCTGTTTGAGGGGCGCGACCTGCTAAGGGAAAAACCCAAGGACCTGCGCAAATTGCGGGGATCACGCATCGGCATGATCTTCCAAGACCCCCTGTCGAGCCTGCATCCCTATTACACTATCGGCAGCCAGATTACCGAAGCCATTCACGCCCACGAAAGGGTGAGTAAGGCAGCTGCGCGGACCCGCGCCGTCGACATGTTGGCTAAGGTAGGCATCACCAACGCGGCCGAGCGGTTCGACGCTTATCCGCACCAGTTTTCAGGCGGCATGCGCCAGCGTGTGATGATCGCCATGGCACTCGTACTCAACCCTGCCGTCATCATCGCCGACGAGCCGACCACGGCGCTCGATGTGACCGTGCAAGCGCAGATCGTCGCTCTGCTTGATACGATGCGCAAGGAATTGGGCACCACCGTCATTATGATAACCCACGATCTGGGTCTGCTGTCGTCCGTCGCCGACCGGGTCATGGTGATGTATGCCGGCAATCGCATGGAATATGGTTCAAGCGAAGCTGTCTTCACCACGCCCGCTCATCCCTATACGGCCGGCCTGCTGCGCTCCTCCCCCGCCAACTACGCGGCTGGTGAAGAACTGGTCGCTATCCCAGGCCGCCCACCTAGCCTGCTGCATAGTCCGGATGGCTGCGCCTTTGCCCCCCGCTGCAGTGCTGTCATGGAAAAGTGCCACACTAGTCGTCCGCCGCTGCGCCGCTATAGCGACGATGTCGAAGCTCTATGCTGGCTGGAAGACACGGCCCCAGCTCCGCCGCCGCATGCAGGCTCGACCGTCCGCCGTATCGACACCCAGAGCGCCCCCGTCATACTCAAGGTCGAGGATGTCGCACTGAGCTTTGCCACCGGTGGGCTCTTCGACAAGCAAGGCCGGTTTGACGTGCTCAAAGGTATCAACCTCGAAGTCAGGCGCGGCGAAACGCTGGGACTTGTGGGTGAAAGCGGCTGCGGCAAATCCACTCTCGCCCGCGTCATTGCCGGCCTCATCCCGGCCACTAGCGGCCGCGTGCTTTTGGGCGATGCCGATATGGCTCATCTTGATGCCGCCGGTTGGCGCGAGACGCGTAGGGCCGTGCAGCTAGTATTCCAGGACCCCTTCGGCTCGCTCAATCCTCGCCGCCGCGTGGGCGCCATTATCGGCGACCCCTTCCGCATCCACCACGTCGCTTCCGGCACCGACCGCAAAAACCGCGTGCAGGAACTGATGGAACGGGTGGGGCTCAATCCAGAGCACTACAACCGCTTCCCGTCCGAGTTCTCCGGCGGCCAACGCCAGCGCATCGGTATTGCGCGCGCCCTGGCGCTCAATCCTGGGCTGATCATCTTTGACGAACCGGTCTCGGCGCTTGATGTTTCCATCCAGGCCCAGGTGCTTAACCTGATGTCCAAACTACAGCGCGAGCTTGACCTTACCTATCTCTTTATCTCTCACGATCTGGCCGTGGTCCGCCAGGTCTGTAATCGCATCGCTGTAATGAACAAGGGCCGCATAGTGGAGCTGGCCGACGCCCAGGCCATCTACGCCAATCCTCAGGATGACTATACTCGTACCCTGCTCGCCGCCTCGGTCACTCCGCCGCCCCAACATTTCGCGCGCAGCCGTGATCTGGTCCAGACCATAGATTGGGCCGCCGCATGAGTACGCCGGCCAGCTCCGCTCCCATCGTGGTCCAGCGCGGTTCCTTCTCGCTCACCCTGCGGCGGTTGCTCCGCGACAAGGCCAGCCTTGCCGCCATGGTATTCATTGTCGTGCTGGTGCTATTTGCTGCCGCAGCACCGCTGATCGAAAGCTGGGCCGGCCATTCCCCGATCCAGCAATTCCGCGACACCGGCCTGTCCACTATGGGTCTGCCCGTGGCGCCCAATGCCGAATTCGTGCTGGGCACCGACCAGCTGGGTCGCGACGTGCTCGTCCGCCTCGCTTATGGTGCCCGCGTCTCTCTGCTGGTGGGCGTCCTGGCCTCGCTGGCCGCCTCGCTGATCGGGGTCACCGTCGGCGTGCTGGCCGGTTTTTTCGGCGGGTGGATCGACATGGTGCTGAGCCGGGCCATGGACCTGGTGATGAGCGTGCCCTTCCTGCTCTGCGCGCTGGCATTGGTCTCGGTGTTCGGGCCAAGCCTGTCGCTTAGCATCGGGGTCATTGTCTTTTTCAGCTGGACGACCATGGGCCGCGTGGTGCGCAGCCAGGTGATGTCACTGCGTGCCCGCGAGTTCGTTCAGGCCAGCCGCTCGCTCGGCGCCAGCTCGCTCTCCATCATGGTTGTCGATATTCTGCCCAATCTGAGTGTCCCCATTATCGTTTACACCACGATGATGATCCCCAGCGCCATCGTATTCGAGGCCACCCTTTCCTTCCTGGGCCTGGGCATTGTGCCGCCCGCCCCGAGTTGGGGTGGCATGTTGGCCGACGCCGCTGCCAATTCCATCTATCTCGTTGCCTGGTGGCTGGTGCTCATCCCGGGCCTGGCGCTGCTATTGACCACTCTCTCGTTCAACATTCTGGGCGATGGGCTGCGCGACGCGCTCGACCCCAAATCCCGCCCCGTGGTCAGGCGCAGTCTGTTGCGCTGGAGGCACAAGCCATGATCCGCTTCCTGCTTGGCCGCATTGGCTTTGCCGCGCTAATCCTCTTTGCACTCAGCACCTTCGTCTTTTTCCTCTTCTTCGTGGCCCCCGGCGATCCGGCCCGCATGGTGGCCGGCGACAAGGCTACCGAAGCTCAATTGGTGCAGATCCGCACCAATCTAGGGCTCGACCGCCCCATCCACGAGCAATATCTGAGTTTTCTCGGGCGCGCGGCGGTAGGTGATCTCGGCTTTTCCTACCGTAACCAGCAACCGGTCACCACGCTCATTGCCAATCGCTTGCCAGCCACCATTTCCCTGGTCATCGGCGGCGTCATTGTCTGGCTGGCGGTCGGCATTCCCATCGGTATCATGTCGGCCCGCCATCCCGGCGGATTGCGCGACCGGCTGGGCCAGGCCTTTATTCTGGTAGGGTTGAGTTTTCCTACCTTCGTGCTCGGCATGGTCTCGCTCTATGTCTTCTATTTCTTGCCGCGCCAGGCGGGATTCACGCTCTTTCCCGCCGGCGGCTTCAAGCCGTTCCTGCCCAATCCAGCGCTCTGGGCCTGGCATCTCGCCCTGCCCTGGGCAACGCTCGCGCTAACGACCGCGGCAGTCTATGCCCGGCTGACGCGCGGCCAGATGCTTGAGGTGATGAATGAGGACTATATCCGCACCGCTCGTGCCAAAGGCTTGTCGGAAGGCCGCGTCGTGTTCAAGCATGGCATGCGCGCCACTCTCACACCGCTGGTAACCCAATTGGGCGCCGATATCGCCCTGCTGCTGGGCGGCGCCATCGTCATCGAGCAGGTTTATGGCCTGCAAGGCGTCGGCGCGCTGGCCGTGCAGGCCGTCAATAATCAGGATAGGCCCATCATTATCGGCGTGGTGCTGTTGGGAGGTTTCTTCATCGTCATCTCCAACATCGTCGTCGACATCACCTATGCTTTGCTGGACCCGCGCGTTCGTTAGGATAGGACCATGATCGTCTCGCAATACACCATTCCCGGCATTCATATCCGCGACCACTTGATCGACGTGCCGCTCGACTGGTTCGCCAATCCCGGTGGCCCCACGATCAAGCTCTTTGCCCGCGAAGCAGTGGATCCGACAAAAAAGGACGCCGAGCTGCCGCTGCTGGTCTTCCTGCAAGGCGGCCCCGGCGGTAAGTCGCCCCGTCCCACCAGCGGAGGACCGTCTTGGCTGGCAGAGGCCCTCAAGAGCCACCGCGTCATCCTGCCTGACCAGCGCGGCACCGGCCGCAGCACGCGGGTGGATGGCGCGACCATGCAGCGCTTTGTCAGTGGGGAAGAGGCCGGCGCCTATCTCACCCATTTTCGCGCCGATTCCATTGTGGCCGATTTCGAACATCTGCGAAAAACCGTGTTCGGCGGAGCCAAATGGCAATCGCTGGGTCAGAGCTATGGCGGTTTCCTAACCCTGACCTATCTGAGCCAGGCATCCGAGGGGCTTTCGGCCTGCTATGTGGCGGGGGGTCTCGCCAGCATAACCCCCTCGGCCGAAGAGGTTTATCGCCGCACTTATCCGCGGGTCGAGGCCAAGACCGCCCGCTATTACAAGCGCTACCCTGATGACCGTGACACCATCGGTCAACTAGCCGATTTCATCACCAGCAGCGATGTCCGCCTGCCCGATGGCGACCAGCTCACTGTGCGCCGGTTACAGAGCATCGGCATCGATTTCGGCATGGCTCCAGGCTTCGAAAACATCCACTGGCTGATCGACGAGGCTTTCGCCACCCCCGAACGCGACCGCTTGTCCGACCAGTTCCTCGCCGAGGTGATGCGCATGACTAGCTATGACGGCAATCCGCTCTTTGCCGTGATGCAGGAATCCATCTACGGCCACGGATCCGGCGCGACCGCTTGGGCCGCGCAGCGGGTGCGTGACACCCTCCCCCAGTTCGCCGAAACTACTCGTCCGCTGCTGTTCACCGGCGAAATGATGTTTCCCTGGATGTTCGAGGACATCCGCTCGCTGCGCCCCTTCCAAGCTGGTACCGAGGCGCTTGCCCAGCGCGTGGACCATAGCCTGCTCTACGATGGCGAGCGGCTAGCCGCCAATACGGTCCCCGTCTCAGCCATCATCTACCACGATGACATGTATGTCGACGCGAGCCTCTCACTGGAGACGGCTGGTCTGATCGGCAACCTCGAACACTGGGTCACCAATGAGTTCGAGCATGACGGCATCCGTCAAAGCGGCAATGTTTTTAAACGCTTGGTCAAGATGACCCAAGATCGTGGCGGCCCCTTGAGCTAGGGCGACTTCGAGTCTGATGGGCGGCAGCAATGGCATGCAATGCCCCGATGACCGTCCAAAACCTGGTTCACTGCCAGCAGGCTATCGGTCATGACATTCAAGTGGAGAAGGAGTACATTCCGAGCCGGAATACCGAAATCCTGCCATTCAAGACGACACCCTGTGGCGGGCGGCTAATCCTGCGACGGCGGTAGCGCTTCGCGGCAGGCCGCGATCAGCCATTCCAACACATCCTCCAGGCGCTTCTCCCCGCGTCTTTCAGCCAACACATATATGCCCATGGGGATGCTCGCCAATGTTCCGGCCTGCTTCACCTCTATTATGCCCTGTTCTGCAAAATACGGCGCGATGACGTTGGAGATGCGCAAGAAGGCGTCAGTGTTGCGTAAATAGTCGAGGCAGGCCGAAATAGAGTTCGAGCCAAAAATGTAGCTTTCGCGGCCAAACGGTGTTTCGCCACGTTGCCGACGCCAGTTCTCGTCAAAGAAGCGCTGATGCCGGCTTTCCGCCAGGGAACTGGTCACTACCGGATAGGCTTCAATTTCCTCACGCGTGCGGACCGCACCTAGCAAAGGGTGCCCGTCGCGGACGAACACCCCGTTGTAGACCTGACTCAGCCGGATGAACTGCGCGCCGATGCCGGCGTTCAGCCCGCGGATTTCGTGCGATATAAAAAGCGAGATATCGCCCGACAGCAACTGGTCGAGACAGCGGAGTTGATCGCCCAGGCTCACCTGCAGCGGCGCCTTCGGATTGCGCTGCTGATAGCGCAGCAGGACATCGCGCACGAATACGGTCCACCACGAATAGCCGCTGCCAATGCTGATTCCCCGCTCATTGCGGACGCGCATCTCTTCCACTGACTTGCGCATATTGTCGTCAAGCCGCTGCATCAGCCGGGCGTTTTCGTAGATCACCTCGCCATAGGGTGTGAGCCGCACACCCCGCGCCGAGCGAACGAACAGCCGCGCATTCAGATCCGCTTCGAGCTTGCGCATGTTCACGGTCAGCGTTGGCTGGGTGACGTTGAGCACAGCCGTGGCCGCCCGAATACTGCCGGTCTCGGCAATGGCGATGAACTGTCGCAAGAGCTTATCCATATCTCCTCCGGTGATAGATTTGATCTATCAATAGCACCTTAGTTCGTATTTTTCTTGCGCGCTTGGGCATGTCAATCTGAACCGAGAGAAGCGCCAACAGAGCGCTACCGGTATGATCCAAGGGAGGTTCCCATGACTTTTCGTATGCCCCGCCGTCAGTTTCTTATGGGCAGCGCAACGCTCGCCGCATCCACGTCTTTCGGCCTGTCCACGGCCCAAGCCCAACAGGCCTCGCTGCGCCTGGCCTTCTGGGGCGGCCAGGACCGGGCAAACCGGACCTATGCAGTGGTCGACAAATTCACCGAGCAAACCGGAACGGCCATCGATGGCGAATTCATCGCCTGGGACGATTACTGGACCCGCCTTGCCACCCAGGTCTCGGGCGGTTCCGCGCCGGACGTGCTGCAGATGGACTACCGCTATATCGTCGAATATGCCTCGCGCGGTGCCATCGCGCCGCTGGATGATTTCATCGGCAGCACGCTCAAGCTGGACGATTTCGACGAAGACCAGGTCGCTGGCGGCCGCGTCAATGGCAAGCTCTATGGCGTCTCACTCGGCAGCAATTCGGCCGCGATGATCTATAATGCCACGGTTTTCGAGGAGGTCGGCATAGCGCCACCGGACCTCACAACCACCTATGATGATTACCGCGCCATGGGCGAGGCTTTTGCCGCCGCCAATGTCCGCAACGGCATCAAGGTCCTGTCAGACTCTTCCGGCAGCGATGTCGTTTTTGAAAACTGGCTCCGCCAAAATGGTTCGGCCCTTTATACCCCAGAAGGCGCCATCGGTTTCGACGAGACGGCATTGGTGGATTGGTTCCGTCTCTGGGCCGGTCTGCGCGATGCCGGCGTCATCGTTTCCGCCGAAGATCAGGCGCTCAGCACCGCCTCGGCGGAATCGAGCATGATCATCACCAACAAGGCGGCGACCACCCCGATCCACTCCAATGAATTGGTGGTCTATCAAGGCATCAGCCCAGACCAGCTGGGCTTGGCCAGCTATCCTTTGATCAGCGATGGCGCCGGCGGGCATTACCGCAAACCCTCGCAGTTCTTCTCCGTCAGCGGCGCCTCGCAAAATGCCGAACAGGCGGCGGCGTTCATTTCCTATTTCGTCAACGATCCAGCTGCCGCCAAGCTGCTCGGCGTCGAGCGCGGTGTGCCCTGCACCCAGACTGCGCGGGACGCCGTCGCCAATGAGCTATCGCCGGAAAGCCGGGCCGCCCTCGATTTCGTTATCTCGCTTGGTGCCTTGGTCGGCCCGCTACCGCCATCCCCTCCCCCGCCGCCGGCGAGGTCAGCAAGGCTCTTGGCAATATCTCCCAGGAGATTGCCTTTGGCATGCGCTCACCCGAAGATGCCGCCCAGACCTTCGTCGCCGACGCAGCCGCCATCCTTGCCCGCAGTAGCGGATCGTAGTCGGTTGGCGGGGACACCGCTGGCGAGATAGCCTGGTGCCATCTAGCCACTGCTTAAACTTGACATGCCAGATCATAAAATCTAGTCCGAGGGCTTGCAAAGTGACGTCGCGGCGGGCTGGCACATGGATATCCAAGATCAGGCAAGGGCGAAGGACGAGCGGCTCGAGGCCATCGAGCTGCGCGCCGGCTATGACGACACCACTATTCTCGATGGCCTCGATTTTGCGGTGCCCAGTGGCGCTTTGACCATTCTGGTCGGCGCCAATGGGTGCGGCAAATCCACCCTGCTCAAGACGCTGGCGCGCATCCTCATGCCAAGCCACGGCTACGTGCTGTTAGATGGCAAGGACATCCACAAAGCCGCTACGCGCGAGGTGGCGCGCAAACTCGGCCTCTTGCCACAGGGGCCGGTGGCGCCGGAAGGGCTGAGCGTGCGCGAGCTGGTGGCGCAGGGGCGGTTCCCCCATCAATCGCTGCTGCGGCAATGGAGTTCGAGCGACGAGGCGGCGGTCAATGCGGCCATGGTCACCGCCCAGGTCACGGACTTTGCCGACCGACCAGTGGATTCCCTCTCGGGCGGGCAGCGTCAGCGCTGCTGGATTGCCATGGCACTGGCGCAGGAAACTGATCTGATCCTGCTCGACGAACCCACCACCTTTCTCGATCTCAAGGTGCAGGTGGATGTGATGAACCTGCTGCACGATCTGGCACACAAGACTGGCCGCACGCTGGTGGTGGTGCTGCACGAACTCAGCCTTGCCGCCGCCTATGCCGACACTCTCGTGATGATGCAGGCCGGGCGCATTGTGTGTTCGGGCGCACCCGAGGCGGTTTTTACGGCGCAAAATATCAAAACCGTGTTCGATTTGGACGCTAATGTGCTGCGCGATCCGGCATCGGGTCGCCTCTTCTGCATGCCGACGCGGGGGGCGCCCGCAAGCACCCATATCCTTCCGGCTCTGGCTACGGCATGAACAGCGCCGCCGGGGTCTCGCCCGTCATACGCACTAGCCGCTGGCTCGGCTTGCCAGTGGCGCTGGGTCTGATCGCAGCGATCTTCTGCCTTCATATCGCGTTGGGCGCCAAGCTGTTGCCGCTCAACGTCGTCTTCGAAGCGCTGACCGCGCGCGATCCCAGCAATTTCAACCACACTATCATCTGGGACCTACGGCTGCCGCGCGCGCTGGTGGGCATGATCGTTGGAGCATCGCTCTCGGTTGCCGGCGCTTTGATGCAGGGTGTTACCCGCAATCCACTTGCCGAGCCGGGCATTCTGGGCCTCATGGCGGGCGCGGCATTCGCTGTGGTCTTCGGCATCGGCATGCTTGGTCTGGTGGACAATACCGCCATTCCGCTGATGGCCGCCGGTGGAGCGCTCGGGGCGGCATGCCTGGTCTATCTCATCGCTCGTTGGGTACCCGGCGGCACGTCGCCGCTGACCTTGACGCTGGCCGGGGCGGTGGTCACCGCATTCCTGGGGGCACTGACTTCTGTCGCCTTCCTGCTGCGCGAAAACGCTTTCGACTCTTATCGCGTCTGGCTCTCCGGTTCGCTGGCGGGACGCGATCTGTCCATGCTGTTGACGGCTGGGCCCGTGCTTATCGTCGCCCTGCTACTATCCTTCGCTTTGGCACGTCAGATCACGGCACTAGCCATGGGCGAGGAAGTGGCTCAGGCGCTGGGCGTGCGCACCGGCTGGCTCAAGGCGCAATTGCTGGTCTGCGTCGTGGCGCTGACGGCCGGTTCGGTGGCCCTGGCCGGACCACTCGGCTTTGTTGGCCTGGTCATCCCCCATGTGGTGCGACTCTTCACTGGCGCCGGCTATCGCTGGATCGTGCCCTATTCGGCCGTGCTCGGGGCCGGCTATTTGCTGGCAGTTGATGTCGCGGCGCGCATGCTGTTCCGCCCGGCCGAGATTTCCACCGGCATCATCACCGCACTGATCGGCGCGCCGATCTTCATCTACCTCATTCACCAGCGAGCCCGCTGATGAGCACCATCGCCGCCTCTCGCTGGTATGTGCTGCGCCTATTCGGCGAACGCATCGCCCTGCGCCTGCCCGTTGGGGCGCTTGGCTGGCTCGTTGCATCCTTGCTGCTGCTCGCAGCCATCATCGCCTATAGCCTCACCATCGGCAGCCAACCGACCAGCCTTTCCGAAGTCTGGCGCACGTTGAGCGGCGAAAGCGTCAGCAAGACCATCGACAATGTCGTCTGGGAATTCCGCTTTCCGCGTGCCCTGGCCGCCGCTTTAGTCGGCGCCATGTTTGCCCTCTCGGGCGCAGCGCTGCAAAACGTCACCCGCAATGGCCTGGCCGATCCGTCCCTGGTGGGCGTGTCGCAAGGCGCCGGGCTCGCCGTGGTTGCGCTGACCGTGTTGTGGCCCAGTGGCTTGGCAACACTACGGCCTTGGGTGGCATTTGGCGGCTCCATGCTGGTGGCCATTCTGATCCAGAGCCTGACCTGGACGACGAGGGGTGCCAGCTCCGTCCGCTTTATCCTAATGGGCGTCGGGGTTGCTGCACTCATCTCAGCCGGCACGTCGGTGCTGATGACCTATGGCGACATCGAACGAGTACTTTCGGTTTTGACCTGGCTCAATGGCTCGATCAATGCTGCCAATTGGAGCGATGTGCAGATGCTCGCCGCCTGGTCGGCAGTGCTGCTGCCCGCCTTACTGCTGCTCTCGCGCTCCACCGCAGCCCTACGCATGGGTGACGCCACCGCCACTGCCCTCGGCGCCCCGGTGCGCTGGGTACGCTATGGCCTCATCACCACCGCTGTAGGCTTTGCCGCAATAGGCACCGCCGTTGTGGGGCCGCTCGGCTTTGTCGGGCTGATCGCGCCGCATGCCGCGCGCCGCCTCGCCCCATCGGGCGTGGCCCTGCATCTGCTGCTCACGGCAGCGCTGGGCGCGGCCCTGGTCTGCGCTGCTGACCTGGTGGGGCGCACCCTGATGGCCCCGGTCCAGATTCCCGCCGGTCTCGTCACCGATCTGATCGGCGTGCCGATCTTTCTCATCCTGCTGCGCCGGGCCGCGCGTCGGACTGCTCTTTAAGGATCAAGCCCATGAAACTGCTTCTAGCCGCCGCTGCCATTCTTGGGGGATTGCTCACCGCATCGGCGTGGGCCCAGGAGACCCGCCCCTTCGAGGCTGCCAATGGCACAATCGATATTCCGGTCGAGCCTCTGCGCATCGTTTCGCTGCATGATCTGAGCATCACCCTGCCGCTGGTCGAATTCGGCGCCACCAACCATGTCGTGGGCAGCCATGGACGGCTCGAAGAAGACAACATTCCCTATATTCGGGGCGCAAAGGAGCTCTACGAAACCAGTTTCGACAATACCGACATCAAGTTCCTCGGCGTCTTCAACGAGATCGATCTCGAACTGATTGCCGGGCTTGAGCCTGATCTGATCATCGGCCGCTCTGGCAATGACGACGCCCTGCTGCCCAATCTCGAAAAACTTGCACCCACCATTCTGATCGACCAGCGCGGGCTGGGCTTTTTCGGCGCTCTGCAAGCGGTGGCCGACGCCGCAGGCGTGCTGCCCAAATATGAGCATCTGCGCGCCCGCTATGACGCACAGGTCGCCGAATTCAAGCGGTTGGTGCCCAATGCCGCCAATATCTCGGTCGCTATCCTGCAGCCTTGGCCCGATGACGGCTATATCGCCGCCAGCAAGGATTATTACGCCCTCTCGCAATTGCTTGACGATGTCGGCTTTACCAAGCCCGCCATCATTGCCGAACTGGATAAAGGCTCACTCGATCTGAGCCCCGAATTCCTGCCAGAGGTCGATGCGGATTTCATCGTCTCGACTTATGAACCCCTCTACCCCGACGAGCGCAGCCCTACCGAGATCCGCGCCGCCTTCGAGAAGATCGTACCCGGCTACTGCCAGGCCCTGCATGCCTGCAGCAATAACCAGCATATCTTCCTGCACCGTACGCCGATCTATTCGTCGTCGTTCAAGTCGCTTGAGACGGCCTATCTGCAACTGCTCACCCACATTGCCGGCCGCTCCTTCGTGCCGCTGTCCAAGTAAAGCAAACCATGAAAACCCTCGTCTTTGCCTTCTGCCTTGCTGTGCTGGCCATCGCCCCAAGCCAGGCTCAGGACACCCGCTCCTTCACCGACGATCTGGGCCGCGTGGTCAAAATCCCGATCCAACCGAAACGGATTGCCGCGCTCGATGACCTGCGGCTAAGTGTGCCGCTGATCGAGTTGGATGTCCTGCCCATTGCCTCGCACGGCCGGACCAATGACGATCAACCCTATATTCGCTCCGGCCTGATCCTCACCGGGGTCGATTTCGCCACGGCCGACATTACTTTCCTGGGCAATGAGCCGATCGATGTCGAAGCACTAACCGCCGCTGCACCCGATCTGATCGTTACCCTCGTCTCCCGCGATGTGCCGCTCGACCAGCTCGAGCGAATCGCGCCGACCGTGGTGTTCGACGAGACCATCAGCGATCGTTTCGATATCTACGCCCGCCTGGCCGATCTGACCGGCACCACTTCCACGCTCGCCCGCCTGGAAGCCCGCTATCAGGCGCAACTGGCGCAACTGGTGCGGCTTGTTGATGCAAAGAACATCACGGTCTCAGTGATGGAAGGCTCCGGCGGCGCGATTTCCGTGCAGCACAGCTATGGCAGCCTGGGCAAGGTATTGCGCGATGCCGGCTTCCGCTTCCCAGCGCTCATCGATGCCATTCCTCAAGGCGGAGAGCAGGAACTGAGCGCCGAATTGCTGCCGGACCTGGATGCCGATGTCATATTCGACACCTTCCGCACCGATCGCGGCGAAACGCCTGCCGACGCCGACGCGCGCATGCAGGAAGCGCTCCCCGGCTATTGCGAGCAGCTCTGGGCCTGCCGGAACGAGCAATATTTCCGCCTGCCGCGCGACGAGGCCTATGCCATTTCTTACCAAAGCCTGAGCAGCATCACCACCACGCTCCTGGCCCTGATGAACAGCCAGACTCTTCGCACAAGGGATCAATAGGGTATCGGCCGAGATCCAACGCAGGACCACGACCGCTCGACAGCCTTGATGACCAGCACCGCCGCCAAATAACATCCGTTCCTTCAGGCGGCTACGCTACTCGGCCAAGGGTGTGAAACCACGGCCGGCGATATGGCTTTCCACCAGCTCCAGCGCGAGTTCGAGCGAAGTCATGGAACTGCCGAAGCTCGGACCAGGCAGCAGAACGAACTGATTGTTGCGGCAGGCGGCGAGGGTCTGGCACCAGCCAGGCGAGAATTTCTCATAAGCCGCGCGAACGGTGGTCGGCGTGGCGTCGGCCTGCTGGCGATAGAACCCGAAGACGAAATCGGCGTCGAGCTCCTGGATCAATTCAGGACTGAATGTCATTTGGGGTTCGCTGAGATCGGCGATTGCCTTGGGCTTGGCAAAGCCGAGGTCATCGATCACGCGGGTGATTGCCCCAAGGTTGGCCTTATAGACCCATAGTTCTTCGGCAGCGGGAAACATGAACGTTGTCGCGACCGAGATATCGCCGGTATTGCCAATGAAGGAGCGGGCGCGCTCGACATTGTCGAGATAGCGTTGATATTCAGCTTCGAAGCGACCGCTCTGTCCGGTAATGTCGGCCAGCGTTCGTAGCGTGTCGATGAAGCCCAGGTCAGCGTTGTCAACCACCAGGGTCGGCGCGATCGACTGCAGTTGTTCGATTACTTTGGCGTCAGTGTAAAGTCCCCCGATAATCAGATCGGGTTCCAGGGCGGCGATGGCCTCCACGTCCAGCTGATTGAAGCCGCCGACATAGGCGATGTCGGTATTGGAATAGTCGATCCCTAGCGTATCCATGCCCCCGCGCAGGAAATGGGTACCATCCTCGGCGGTACGGCCGGCGCTACCTATGACCGGCGCGCCCAGTTCATAGAGCGGTAGCGTCACGATCTGATCGTTGAGAGATACGATGCGCTGCGGCGCGGTCGGGATTTCGAATACTCCGTTGGCGACGGT